>DAOUPS010000055.1 GCA_030626045.1 bacterium
ATAATTTTAAGAAAACTTTACCAGCCGTTTATGAGAAGGAGAGAACGAATATTTGTAATGGACAGGAAGAGCGCGGAACTTGTAAAATACGCGGCCAATACCATGCTGGCGACTCGAATTTCTTTCATGAATATTCTTGCCCGTCTTGCCGAAAAAGTCGGAGCGGACATAAAAGATGTTAGAGTTGGGATAGGAAGCGATACTCGCATTGGAATGGAATTTCTTTTTCCGGGGATTGGATTTGGCGGATCATGTTTTCCGAAGGATATAAGAGCACTGATTGAAGTAATGTCAGGGAATGATATTGACCCCGGTTTTTTTCAGGAAATTCTTGAAATAAATACGACTCAAAGAAATTGGTTTGCTTCAAAAATACTCGAAACCTTTCCGGATATTGACAAAAGAAAATTCGCTGTTTGGGGGCTGGCATTTAAGGGAGGAACAAATGACGTGCGGGAAGCGCCATCCATTGATGTTATTGAAGCGATTTTAAATGCCGGAGGCAGTGTAATAGCGTATGATCCTAACGCCACGCGCGAATTTCGATCAGCGTTTGGCAAGAAGAAGAAGCTTGAATATGGGACGGATCAATACAAGATATTAAAAGATTGCTCCGCTCTTATTGTTTTAACCGACGAGTTAGGTTTCAGAAATCCTGATTTTCAGAAAATTGTTGATCTTTTAAAAAATTCGCCCACGGTTTTTGATGGACGAAATCTATATGAACCGAAGGAGCTTGCTAAAAAAGGAATTCGCTATTTTTGTGTTGGAAGAACGCAATAAATAGTTTATTGATCATCAGTAAAAGTAAGCACCAGTATGAGTCTTAAATATGAACCGCGCAGATTAGTGTAAAAATTTCTACAAAAGTCCTCCGATTCCCAAAATAATAAAGATACCGAATGCGCTGAAAACGAAGAAAATTGTCGCAAAGACCATTACCGACATGTCTTTTGACGCGCGAACAAGCGTTGTTGAAAATTCGTCGGGGAAGGGGGTCGCCGTCAAAAAACCCGCGAACGCCGGAAGAACATATTTACGGACGAAATTGGGTGTGATCTTATTAAGAACACTGGCTGTTTGTTTAAAAAAAACACATTTGGACAAATCTCTGAATTCATCTTCATAGGAAAGCCTTAGTTTCTGGTACACAATTGCGTTTCCGATAATTGCTCCGGCTGTTGCGAAAATGCCGGACGAGAGAAAAGCGTGAGTTTCTCCAATGATCAGCAGTGTCGCGATTGCGGGACCGGCAGTAAGCCCATGAGAAAACAACAGACCGGTGATAAATATTCCGCAAAAGCTAAAATTGTCGACGAAAGAATGAAATTGATAGTTATTTCCATCCACGTAAATGAAACATCCCAACAGAAGAGAAGTTGTAAACAGCAATAATTTTGGATATCGCAGGTTGGGTATAATTTTTTTAAATAATCCCGACATGTTGTTGTGTTTATTGAAAAACTGTGTGCAGCCCTGTTATCCGACGAGGCACTTTATTTGTTGTTGCTCACAGTACTCGCAGACAAATAAAGTGAGCCGATAGCCGGAGTCACCCGCCAAAACGGCGGGTTACCTATTTGTTGCTGCTCGCAATACTCGCAGACAAATAAGTAAAACCTAACATGGTGTCTTATATCTCTGTCTTACTTGAGCCGATAGTCGGAATCGAACCGACGACCTACGCGTTACGAGTGCGTTGCTCTGCCATCTGAGCTATATCGGCAAAAACGTGTTGTTCTGTTTACCCCGCTCTTTGCGAAGGGCAGGGTCATCTGAGCTATATCGGCATTGCAATACTCGCAGACCAATAAAATGAGCGGGTAACGGAAATCGAATCCGTGACTCAACCTTGGGAAGGTCGCGTATTGCCACTATACTATACCCGCATAGCAAGGGACTGTTGCCAAACTAACTCCTACCAAAAATTGTTAATTTCATCCACAGCTTTGAAAAAAATTATTGCCTATACTAAAGCATAACCAAAAATTTTATTTCTTCGCTGTGAACAAAATTTCCTAATTTTTGCCAGCGAAGCTAGTTTGGCAACAATCCCCATATAAGACATTGTATAACTATCTTTTGATTTTTTCAACAGATTAATATATAATCATAGCTGTATGATAACCATAGATGATCTGAAAAATAGAGCAAATGAATTAAAAGATAATATCGTCCAGCTGGACGACTATCTTTGAGTGGGATAAAAAAAAGGAAAAAATAGCAGAACTTGAAATAAAAACCCAAAGAAAAGACATCTGGAATGATCACAAAAAAGCCGGAAAAATTTTTAAACAACTGGAAATATTAAAGGTTGAGATGGAGCGATGGAAAGAATTGAAGAAAAATGTTGATGATCTCGAAGTTTTTTTACGGAGCGCGTCAAATCGAGAAGATGAGATGTTAGCGAGAGAACAATATAATGACATATCGGAGATATTTGTGGAATTTGAGCGCCGAACACTATATCAGGGAAAATATGATGAAAATGACGCGGTTCTTTCCATACATGCCGGAGCCGGCGGAACGGACGCACAAGATTGGGCGGAAATGCTTTTAAGAATGATCTTAAGATATGCGGAGAAAAAAGGCTATAAGGCGCGCGTTCTTCACGACATTTATGGAGCTGAAGCAGGGATAAAGAGCGTAACAGTTGAGATTTCCGGTTCAATGGCGTATGGAAATTTAAAAGCTGAAGCCGGAGTCCATAGATTGGTGAGATTATCTCCGTTTAATTCGGACAACCTTCGCCAAACATCTTTCGCATTGATCGAAGTAATACCGCTTATTGAAGGATCGAAAGATATTATGATAGATCAAAAGGATATCAAGGTTGATACCTATCGATCATCGGGAGCCGGAGGCCAATCAGTAAATACGACGGATTCGGCTGTCAGAATTACTCATCTTCCGACAGGAATGGTTGTAACTTGCCAAAACGAACGGTCTCAATTACAAAATAAAGACAAAGCTTTGGAAATTCTTAAGTCGAAACTGGTTCTAAGGAAAAAACAAGAAACGGAACAAACAAAGAAAGATCTGAAAGGCGAACACAAATCGGTCGAATGGGGCAGCCAAATTCGATCTTACGTTCTGCATCCTTACAAACTTGTAAAAGATCACAGAACCGGAATTGAATCAAAAAACCCGAATGACGTTCTTGACGGCAATCTGGATAAATTTATTGAGGAATGGCTTCGCCAACAGGCAACAAGTAAAAAGGCAGCTACAAGCAGAAAGATGGAAAAGATTTTTTAAATAAGTAAACTTTTTTGGCTTCATAACATTAAGATCTATGATAATCTTTGAAAATATTTCAAAAGTATATCCCGGAAATTTTCCAGCCTTGGAAAATGTTAATCTTAAAATTCATGAAGGGGAGTTTGTGTCTATTGTCGGGCATTCCGGAGCAGGCAAATCAACACTTCTAAAAATGCTCTATGCGGAGGAACAACCGACGTCCGGAGATGTTTATTTTAGCCGAAAAAATATTTCCGAATTCAAAGCAAGAGAACTTCCATATCACAGGCGCAATATTGGCACTGTTTTTCAAGACTGCAAACTTCTGCCTAAAAAAACACTTACTGAAAATGTCGCGTTTGCAATGGAAGTGTCAGAAAAGAAAACAAGTGAAATTGAAGAGGCAGTGCCGCAGATCCTTGATATTACCGGTTTGGGAAAAAAATTTGATGCGTATCCGAATGAAGTATCCGGCGGAGAACAGCAAAAAGCCGCTTTGGCGCGAGCACTGGTAAACAGGCCTAAAGTGCTTGTTGCCGACGAACCTACCGGCAACCTGGATCCCATATCAACTTGGGATATTGTGCAATTGCTATTAAAGATAAATGAATTTGGAACAACTGTTATTTTGGCAACTCACGATAAACCCATTGTCGATAAGATCAGCAAAAGAGTTGTGGTGATGGACAAGGGAAGAGTCATTCGGGATGAAGCTCACGGCAGGTATTGTATATAAGGATTGAATTTTGAATTTCCAATTTTGAATTTCGATTCAATTTCGAATGGCAGAATATCCCAAACAAAAGAATGGCTGACAATACAAATATAAAAAAATAATTAAGACATTCAAAATTAAACATTCAATCATAATTCATAATTCATAATTCAAAATTGCCAGCTACAGGCTGGTCAGGGTTGTTTTAATAAATAATTTTTTCAATATGCTATGCAAGGTTACGCGCACATTCAAAGCAGGCGCTCAGAATTTTTTTAGAAATGGGTGGCTATCGATTGCGACAGTTGGTGTTATTGTCATTGCTTTGTTCATTGTCAACGTACAGATAGCCATTATGTTCGCGAACAATCTTTTACTCAACGCTGTTGAAGACCGTGTTAATATTTCCGTTTATGTAAATACCGATGTTCAGGAAGACGAGGTCATGAAGCTTAGACATGAGATCGAGCAATATCCTGAAGTAGAGAATATAGAGTATATTTCGCGCAAGCAGGCTCTCGCGGATTTTAAAGAAAGGAGCAAAAATAATGAAACTATTCTAAAGTCAATTGAGGAAGTAGGGTCAAACCCGCTTGGCGCCGTGCTAAACGTCAAAGCGCATAACCCGGACCAATATGAAACAATAGCGTCAAAAATTGACCAGTCATCTTTTTCGGAGAAAGTTTCCGGAGTCAATTATTTAAAATATCGGGATATTATAGACAATCTTAATAAAGAAATAAAAGCAAACCAAAAAGGCGCGATAATATTAGCGGTAACCCTTTCGTTTATTGCGATATTGATCACATTCAACAGCATTCGTACCACTATCTATTCGCATAGGCAAGAGATTGAGATCATGAAACTTATCGGAGCGTCAAATAATTATATTAGGCTTCCGTTTATTTGGGAAGGAGTTTTTTATGGAATTACAGCGGCCATGATCTCTGTTCCTCTTACCTATCTTTATTTGCAATTCATCGGAAACGAAGAAGTGACAAATTCCATTCTTCCTCTTTCCAACGCGCGATTCATCAAAATATTTCTTACCGAATATTTTATGAAAAATCTTGTTCTGGTCGTTTTATTCCAGTGTACCTTTGGTGTTTTTCTCGGCGTTT
The DNA here is from genome assembly GCA_030626045.1 of bacterium. Lineage (GTDB taxonomy): Bacteria > Patescibacteriota > Minisyncoccia > Moranbacterales > DUUL01 > DAOUPS01. The sequence continues at coordinate 5,077 of DAOUPS010000055.1, forward strand.
TCAGCTCTATTATAACAATCCGGAAGCATCTTAAAGCATAAGGGTCTACTCAGGTGTCGGATTTGCAAAATTAGACGCATATGTTAGGATGCGTTGTGATAATAAAGTAAATAAACGAAATATGGGTATAAAAGATATCTTTAAAAGGAAAAAGGATAAAGACACGGAATCTTCTGAGATCGAAAACGGATCGAAAAAGGATTATTCTGAGATGCTTTCCGATGTTGATAGCTCGAAACTGTCATTCAAGGAAAAAATGGGACTGAAGATGTTCAGAAGGATGTCGAAAAAGAAACAGGAAAAGATGCTTCGGCAGGCAATGAATCCTCAGGAGGTAATGAAGAATAAGGACAAGATCTTGAAGCAGGTTGATGATATGGTAAAAAGCGGACAGATAGACAAAGGACAAGCAGAAGCGGTAAAAAGCAGAATGGGATTGAGATAGATATTCATATCTTGCACAGTTCAATCTAGCCTTCAAATAATCTAAAATTGCAAATAATTATCTTGAAAACGGTTTGATCTTGCCTGTCCGCCGTATTGAAGGGCAGATCAGATTGTTTTTTTGGGTAGTAAAAAAGCCACAAGCTGTTGAGCCTGTGGTTTTTCGGTATAAAGTTTAAGTTCGAGAGACTGCGATTAATGAATTGTTTCCGTTGCTTTTGTTGTTTCTTGTGCCTCCTCCTCCTGTTCTTTTTCCTCGGATTCCATTATTTTACACATCGCCAATAATCGCGCATCGTCACAACCGGAACTTTCAACATCCAGTTCTGTTTCGGGAATATTATCGCTGGTTCCGTATCTTTCCAGCAGTTCCACTGCTTTTCCTTTTTCACGAATCACATGTTCCATATTCTTTAGTGACTCATAATCTTCTGAAACTTTTCCCATTATCTTTTCCGTCCTTTCGATTAAATTTTTCTCTTGTGTTTGCTGATGCTCTATTGCTGCATCTTCAACAAGATCTTTTCTTTTTAGTATACTGTCTATTTTTCCTGATTCCATTTTCTTTTTTTCTTGGTTAATTATTAAATTTATTCTATTATTTACTATTATAACATGG
>DAOUPS010000029.1 GCA_030626045.1 bacterium
ATGACTGCAATAGTCGGCTTTATCATTGAAAGCAAATATTTCATATCTCCTCTTCTGTCAGTTCCCATTTCCAGTACCAGCACTTTTGGAAAATCGCGTGAAAAAATCGATACGCAGGTTCCCGCTAACAGTACATCAGCCCATCTGAACATTGAGGAATAGCCTGATGGAAGAAATAATACCGCCAGCGGCAGTCCGATTTCCGTGTTAAAACTTTTAGGATTTCCGCGAATATCCGGACACCTTCCCAACTCGTCAAGGATCACTTCCTTAACAAACGTTTTGTTCGTTGTTCCTGCAATGGCAATTACTATCGGTTTATGCCGCCAAATAACGATCTTTGTCAATATTTTTAAATAATATTGGACTAATTGTTTAAACATTTTTTTCATTATGCCTTTTTATGGAATTGTTCCTATTGAATCGCTGAATCTGTTCAAAAAAGCGCTTCATTCTGTCCATTGCCTTGATTATATCTCTTCTTTTTTGTCCAAAACAAAGACGAATATGGTTTTCTCCTGTCGGACCAAACGCAATTCCGGGAACAACAGCCGTTTTTGCTTTATTTAACAGTTCAAGCGAGAACCGCCAAGAAAGAGATTTGATCTGGTACGGCTTTACATCATCAGTTTTAAAGAAGCGCTGTTTTTGATAATCAGTAAATTCGTTTATGCATTTTTCTGTCATTCTGGGGAATACGAAATATGCCGAGGAGGGCTTTTCGTACTCAAGCCACTCGGACATTTCATCTAGTTTTCGGCAAATCAGTTTTCGACGATACTTGAATTCTATTCGATACGCGTCAATGTCGCTTTTTGCCATTTCCAGCGCCGCTAAAGCGGCCCACTGAGAGACAACAGGGGCACAGGTTACCAGTGCATCATGTACACCTAATATCTTTTGGGCCAGTTTTTTGTCTGTCGCTAGATAGGCCACCCGCCATCCGGTCATGGCGTAGGCTTTCGAGAATGAAAAAATATATACAAATCGCTTTCTGAAAGCCTGGAATTTGGCAAGCGTAAAAAACTCTTCGTTTCGGTCATAGAGAAAGTCCTTATATACTTCATCGGACAAAATATATAAGTTATGGAGTTCAGCTAACTCAACTATCTGCATAAGCTGGTTCCTGCTGTATACCGTGCCTGTCGGATTATTCGGATTACAATAAAGTATGGCTTTTGTTTTCGGCGTGATACGCTTTTTGAGCTGTTCAACATTGAATGTCCAACCACGATCTTCATTAAGCGGAACAAATACCGGAGTACCACGGGCTGTTTTGATCGCCGATTGGTAAGACGTATAAGTTGGGTCCGGAATAAGCACCTCATCACCGGGTTCGAGGATCGTTAAAAATGTGGCGGTGATTGCTTCGATCGACCCTGCCGTAATAATGATCTCATTTTCAAAATCATAAAAAATATTTTGTTTGGAAAGATCATATTCAATGGCTTCACGAAGTTCAAGAAGCCCGGGAGAGAGTGAGTAGCGCGCCACTCTTCCGTCTTGTATCGCTTCGATTGCTTTCTGTTTAACGCATTCCGGCGTGTCAAAACTGGGAATTCCTTGTGCCAGCGAGACAACTCCAGGAATCCGCGCGGAGCGGATTTCCATCTCTTTAATCGGCGATATGAGAACTTCATTTACGGTATTCATATGGACCATATAATACGGAATTGTTTCAAAGCCGGTTTATTCATTGGCAGATTCTCTGGTAATGCCGATAAACTCTTTTTTGTCTTTTAAGATTTTTTCTTTATCTAAAAAGCCATCGGGTAAACGATCCAATCTTTCTCCCAGAGAATTTTCATCAATCACGCCTTGTCTTATTTCATGAAAAAATAAAAAGAAATCAATTTTTTTTGTGCCGCATGGAAATAATTTTCGCGCGGTTCGCGAATCAGACAAAAACCATCTTCGAAAATTTTCATTCTCCAAATACCCGTTTTTTCCGGCTAACTCTTCCTTCAGAATTTTCGGGTTATTGCAATTTATTACCAAGTAAAGAAGAACTTTCTCAATAGTATTTTTTAGTTTTTCTATTCTTTCATTCAGTTCACCCAGCCCTTCCTTATTTTTAATAAATCTCCTTATTTGCCCAAATACAAATCCTGTGTCTACCAGCGCCGAATTGCCAATAACATCATATAAGCTGCAATCATCACTAACAGAAATGCCATCCTCTTCTACTAATCCTTCGGCTCTATTAAGCAGGTTGAATAAATTTTCTTTGATGGTTTTTTCCGTTTTGTTCACCAGATCAATTAAGCTATCCGCGGCCTCAAGAAAATCCTGTTTATTTTCAACCCCTTGCTCTTCTATTTCTTTATTCAAGCATTCAATCTGCTTTTCCGTTAATTCCAAAAAATTTAAATATTCCTCTGCCTTGGCTTCTATTTTTTTTAACATCCTGATCTTTTCTTTTTGTTCTTCATCTTGTTCGGCGCTTTGCTGTCCTGTGTCCTTTTCCGTATCTTGCTCTACGTTTTGTTCTTCATCCTGTTCCAACTGTCCCGTATTCTGCTTTAGCCGCTCTGAACCCAGATCGGGTTTTGGCATTTCAAATTGGCTCATTATAAAAATATTAATGAATTAAGAATAAAATCAGCTTATCAACTTCAAAAATTCAACATTAATGGGAACAGTCCCTTAATTTGAAAAACTCGATCATTCTCATTCTAGCACTTTTTTTGATATTTTCCAGTATAATAAATGCTTATCTCTCCTCTTCTGGGACGGCTTCAAAACTGATTTAACTTAGAAAAGACAATAAATATGACTTGCGAATCAAAGCGTGTGCAGCAATTACAGCAAACACTCCACACTAAAATGCGGAGTGTTTGTTTTTGCTACTTAGGGATTGTTTAATGAAGCCATCCTGATCGGAAATGTCCAAAATGTCCGCCTCGATGTTCCCGCCCAAACAGATACAAATCAATATTATTGTCTTTTGCCCATTTCCTCATCTCTTCTCTATGTTTCCTAAATTCTCCTCTCTTTTCTACTGCCTCTTTTTGAAGTTCTTTCCTTTTTTCCAAGATCAACGCTTTCTGCTCTTCCGTAATTTTGCCGTTTTTTACGGCATCATCAAGCCTTTCCATTCGTCTTTCTTCTCTCATCTCCCGTCTTTCCTTTCTGTGCTGCTCAAAAACATCTTCAACTTCGTCTTTGTTCAAATCAAATTGATCCGCCAGCTTTTGGACGACTGACTCATATTTAGCATCATCTGCCAATACGGCATTCACCCCAAGAACACCAACTAATGAAATTGCCCCAAGAATAAGCGCTGTGATAATGATCTTTTTATTCATATGTATTCTTTGTCTTTTACTTTTTAATACTGTGAAACTTTTTTACTTTTTGACGCCGGCCTTAAGCTTCATATAAGGTATACGCTATTCCCTTAAAAAGTTTGCACAAATCAACTGTTCAAAAAAACGATTATGCCCGAATTTGGTTTAATAACAAATGTTTATTGGGATAGAATCTATTGTTAAGTAAGAGTTTTCCTCGCCGTTTTAAAGGCTTTATGCCGGTTGCTTTAAAAGAATTACTGTTAACCTTCTTACCGACAATCATTACTTTTACACCGACCTTCAAAATCCTTTCCTTTCTTATTCGAGTGTTTTCATCAAAAATTACAGTCCATTCTTTTCCGTTTCTTGTTTTAAGAACAAAGCTTTCTTTTTCTTTCTGTTCAATCGTCCCGGCGATTATTCCATCCCCAGACTCCAAGAGATATTCAGCGCGCGGTAAAATGATCTTTCGGAATTGCGGCGCTCTCCGAGAAAATTGATCTTCGATTTTTTCGTTCATTCGCGCGATGTGCGTGCCCACGCCAAGAATCGACACTATAATCAAAATAATTCCCGCAACAAAAAGAACATTGTATCGGTAGCCCTTTTTTGTTTTCCGAAATATCAAATAACCTAAAACAAAACAAAAAATGAATAACCCTATCCAGAGGTACGGAGCGAAAAAAATAAGCAATTTTAAATATTTTCCGGCTTTAAGCTGGCAGAATAACTCGAAATCAAAGTCAACAACATTAAGTAAAGCCAGCGAAAAGAATGCCGCTGACAAGATCACCATACATGCAAGAATTCCCCAATACAGATAATTTTTGAGATTTATTTTCCATTTTGGATCCGGAACAATATGCTCATCTTTGATCGTATCGATTATTTTTTTCGATGTTTTTCTTTTCATTGCCCTATTTATTTAAATATATTCCTTGTTTTTTCGCTTCCTGGATGATCATCTTCTTTCCGCGATTCACGAGCGCCGCGACAGTACCCTTTGGTTTCCTTAAAATATCCATCATCTCTTCATAGCTCTTCTCTTCCAAAAATCTTAGGATAAGAACTTCTTTGTACCTGAACGGCATATCGTTGATTATTCTTTCTACTTTTTCCAGATTGTCTTTCATTTCTATTTCGTTTTCAACATTAATGTTCGACTTGAAAATTTTTAATAATTCCTCATCTTCCAGTTGCACAGATTGAGGGCGAGCATGCTTTTTTCTGATCTCATCAATGGTACAGTTCCTAGCGATACGGTATATCCACGTTGAAAACTTGAACGAATCATCGTAATCATTCAAGTTCCGATACGCTTTTATAAAAACCTCTTGAATAATGTCTTCCGCATCTTCGCTGTTAAAATATGAGATTCTCTTTATGTAGCGAAAAAGGCGTTCTTGGTACCTAAGAACAAGCTCCTCAAATATGTCCAGTTCTGTTTTCGATAGTTCAACAATTCTACTATCGGACATTTTACTCAACTGTTCATTCATTGTTGTTTCAAGGGATTGCTTCCAAACTAGCCATGTCGTTCGCGAGCGACATGGCTAGCTCCGTTAGTCCCACCTAGGCAGGATCAGGAGTTAATCTGGCAACAGTCCCTCTTGTTCTCTCTCTTAGATTATACGTTTGGATGATATAAATGTTTGCGTTTCCAATCTTACACTGTCAAGATATTATTTCAAGGAATTGCTTCCGAGCCAGCTTGGCAATTTTTTCGACATCCCAACTATTCATTATCATGCTATAATAAGTACACTAACTAATTAAAAAACACTGTGGAAGAGATTCTTAAAAAGCTCGAGGAGCAAGATAAAAAGCTTGATGATATCTACGCAACTGTAAGGAAAATAAAAATATATTTTCTTACGGCGCTTATTTTTACGGTCGTTGCGTTTGTAGCTCCGCTAATTGGCCTTGTTTTTTTAATTCCATGGTTTTTGAAAACTATGGGCAACGCCTATCAAGGACTGTTATAGCTTGAAAAATATTTGCTGAATGATAGAATGACCTGCTAGTATAAATTACAAAAAATTTCAGAAAAGGAGGTACTTGTGGGGGAAAAAGCGACATCAGAAACGTTTTGCCGGGGACAATTAGTCATCGTTATGGACATGGAAAGCGGTAAAAAAGTTCAATGCATTGTTTTTTCGGTTAATGAAACTATTACCGTAAGATCTATAAATAGAGACATAGAACTTACATTTGATAAAGAAACCTTGAAAGGAGAAACAATATTTGGACCTTGTGCACTTATGCATGTGAAAATAAGATAGAGACTTCCTGATCCACAGCACTTAACTCAGTACTCCAGCGGTTGGCAAAATGCCGGCCGCTTTTAATTTTTCGGCAGACGATCCCACAAAGATCTAAAGGTAAAATAAATTATTTGGGACATGGCAGAATCATTGATGAGAACGATTTTAATTTTTCCATTATCTTCCGACATTATTCCAATATTGTTGCCAAAAAGAACCAGTAAAGCCGGAATTTCAAAGTTTTTATCCAAAAAACGGAAATGGCGAAAATCACCAAGCCTTTCGCTAAATCTTTTTTTAAGAAGCAGTCTTTTGTCAGTGATAGCGTAAGAACTTGTTGTCTGTTTCATTCTTTTTAGTGTTAACAAGCGATAGAATCGATCTTCCCCGATAGCGGATAGCGCAATTTCAAGCGAGCCAATCCAGTAAATATCTTTCTTTTCTTCAATTATTTTATTCATAACAATTCGTAATCCCTCTTTGCCGCTATAATAATTCACTTGAGTATCAAAGCTGGCTTGCCGGGTGATTTTTTCCAATTGAGGAACCAGCTTGTCCGCGATCTTTTTATCTCGAATAATTTCTTCTTCTTTTTTCTCAATCAAATTTTTCAGCGCTTGCCGGGGAGGTATCGCGATAATATATTTTTTCTTTGCTTTGATTTTGTAAGCAATAATCCCTTTTTCTTTTAATTTTTCCAAATAAAAATAAACAGTGCTTCTTTTAACGCCGGTTTGTCTGGAAAGGCTGGCGGGAGTATTTAACTTGCCTTTCAAACAAGCCAAATAGATAGAGGACTCCTTCTCATCAAAATCCAATTTTTTCAGAAAATTTTCCATCGTTGTTTTGTTAGTTAAAATGACGACATTTATTGACACTATTTATATACTGAATAGTGTTTTATTTTAGGGCATTTTTTCTAAGTTTACTCTATTTTTTATTTTTTGTCAAAACCGCTTTGACGTATGAGTTAAATAAAATAAGCTGAAGATAGTCTGGTTCTTATCAAAAAAGCTACAAAGAGCGTAGAAATGCAGGTTAAAACTTAAAAAGACAAGGAGACAAAAATGGAAAAGTTTAACTGGAAAGAAGAAGGGATTAAGGTATTGCCCCCTATTTTCTTAGAGCCGGAGATTGAGATTTATGATGAAGGAAAAAGAGCCGAGGGGAAATGTGTGTTTCCTTCGTCTGACCCGACAATAGCGGCAAGAGGCCATGTCAATGTAGCACATCTCCTATTCGCACTGTGGAATATAAGCGCGGTGTTAACTCGTGTTTGGAAAGTAAAAGAAGTTCCGCGAGCATATAGTTTTAAAGGTGATGGAAGTGCAAACATCCCGCCTGATTCAGAAATTGATCTCATTTTCGAGATAGGAAAAATCATAATAAGAAAAGACTATGCCTATGGATGGGCAACCGGCCAATTCTTTTTGGAAAATAATATGCTTGCGGATATTATGGTGAGATTTGCTCCCGAAAAAAAGCACTAAGTTTCTCCCACTTCTCAACACTCAATTCCTGCGCTCCAGCGGTTGGCAAAATGCCGGCCGCTTTTAATTTTTCGGCATGGCGACGCGCACGTTCACTAGAATCAGCCATTTACAGCTCTTCCAAGTAAAAGTGTTAAAAGTGTTTAGACATTATTTTTGCATCTTGTGCATCTAAAACTTTGTATTATACTAAAGAGTGAACAATACATAACATTAGATAATATACACATATGAATAAAGCATTGAATAAATTTCCTTCTCCTGACCGGCAACGAGAACAAATTGATGATGATGAAAACAAAGAAAACAACATTGAACAGACACCCGAAAAAATTGAACAGCAACAGGGCTTAGGTGAGGCGTCTGAAGAACCGGCAATAGATCACGAGGGAGTTCGCGAGAAAGACAAAACTGCAATAGAATCCGCACAACGGGATCTTGAAGATGCCTTTGGCAGTGATCCGGAGCAACAAACGGAAACAGATGAAGAAATAATTGAAAAAGTGGATAAAAGAGTTGGTGAAACATTTGAGGAAGAAATTGAAAAAATTAATAAAGCAGCTGAAGAAACAGTGGAGGGCTTTCCAGATAAATATCCGGAAAGCCTTGAAAGAGATATTGAGGCGATGGATCCTGAAACACAAGAATATCTTGAAGATATTAAAAGACAACAAGAGGCAGAATTCAAAGGACTTAATGCGGAAGAGATCATGTCAGGAGAATTGGGACCGGAAAAACAAAAAATGACGCGCTTCAAAAAAACTATGTTGGCTATAACCGCCGGAGCAATGCTTTGGATGTCTTCCAATGCTTTGCCGGAAATCGCGGAAGCTAAATCTTCAACTTATGGCACTGAACGTGTAGTAAAAAAAGAAGTGAAGCGACTCCAAGGCTTACCGGTCAAAGAACTCAAGCACTTCAAGCAATCGTTAAAAAAACAAACAAATAGAATATTCAAGACATTTCTTGATTCTTTGTTTTAAGTAATATCAAGAATGCAAATTCATTTCAGTGAAAAATGTATAACTGTCTAACGAAATAAGTCCAAGCCACATGAATAATCCAAAAGATATTATCCAAACAAACGTGCAAAATTCATCCCTTACTGATGAACAAAAGAGAATGTGGTCCGAATTTCTTGAAAATATTGATAACGAGCTTGCCGCACCCATTGCTGAAACAATTGCAAGCGATGCGAATATATTGGGGTTGCTGACAAAAAATATTGAAGATAAAATTCAGGCACTGGCTTCTGAGAAAAATGGAGCCTGGGACAATGTTATTCAAGAAGAGAAAAAGATATTGAAAGATATCGACAAATAAACGGCTGTTAAAAAATCAAGGCGAGTTCATTTAAATGAAATATGCGGCTTAACAGCCGCTGTTTTTTGAAAGTTAATCATTTTTGATCTTTCTGCTAAAAACACACGGTGTTCTTTGCTCATATTCTTTGTCCATGTTCTTTTTTCTTTTTGTGCGATATAATGAAAGTACGATCATTTATAAAAATAAAAATGAACTTAATGGATCTTTTTCACAAGCCCGATATCACAAAAGACAAAGAATATGAACAGAAAAAGAACGAGAGAGAACGTCAGGTTCAAACAGCCATGAATAATGTGCATGATGAGAAAAGGGGTAAAATTTTGTTTTGGATTATGTCCATGGCAGGTTTTTTAGCGCTCTTACTGATCTTTAATGCCAGAAATTTCTCTATTTGGTTCATTGTGTTATTATTTTTGTGGGGCGCGTATCTTTTTAATATCCGACACTCACTCTCTATAGGAACATTCATATTTTCTAAGATGATCATCTTCGGAATCATCGTTCTTCTTCTATCCATTATGATCATTGCCACCGTGTTACCTGGCTAATTCCGGTAATGTTGGAACAAGCAAAGAACTGTCCGTTACGGACAGTTCTTTTTATACAGATTATTTCCAAACTAGCTATGTCGCGCGCGCAACATGGCTAGCTCCCTGCCTGCCGAAGACATTGGTCCCGCCTAGACGGGATTAGGAGATTCTATTCATAGCGCAAAACATCAAGAGCATGTATTTTCGCGGCTCGATATGCAGGCATAATACCGGTCGCAAGCCCCAAAAATAAGATAAACGTAGCCAAAAAATAGCCTGGGATATATATGAAATCACCCAATTGAACATCTTGTTTCGCGGCAAGATGAATAAAAAGTTTATCAATAAGAACACCAAACCCATTTTGAAACGTGTGAGTTCTTTTGCTATTTATGTATAGTTGTGCGAATATAAACGATGTAGAGATTGTTCCCAAGCTAGCCGCCTCATCGGTCTCGCCCGTACCGAGCGGCACGTTTGAGCGAACGGGCATTGGTCCGATTTAGAAACAATCCCATATAAGGATTAAAGCACTTAAATGCTTATAGACGATGTTTCAATTACCGTTTCCGCCGGGAATGGCGGAGATGGCTTAGTCTCATTCAACAAAAATAAAATGAGTTTGGGACCTACAGGAGGAGATGGAGGTAGCGGAGGAGATGTCTATTTCAAAGGAGTTTCCAATATTGGCGCTCTTTC
>DAOUPS010000067.1 GCA_030626045.1 bacterium
GGATCAACATCGCTTGTTTTCGTGTTAATTGGAGTGGGGATTCTGCTTAATATCTCGAAGTATTCGAAAATATGAATAAAGGGAAAAAATCAATAAGGAGCGAGATTATTTCTCGCCCCGGTTTCAGTTGTAGTGTTTCACTCTTGTTTTTTCCATTCGTCAAATAGTGCTTTACGGCGAATGGCTTTCTCGGCTGCTTTTTTGATGTCGTGTAAGCGACCTTCGTCAAGTGCTGAGATAATCTCCTCAGGTCTCATGTCTAGACTGCCAAACTTAGGTTCTGCGCGCAGATAGGCGCCGACTACAGAATAACGATTATTATTCAGTGCTCGGTGCATACCAAATGAATCAGGATATTCCTCTCTTACTTTCCGTATAAAATTACTATCCATGTCCTTTCTCCCGTTTGTTTTGATGTACAAATGTCAGTTATCATTGCTAAAATCTAACAAAAAACGGGACAATTGTCAAAATATTGGTTCTTCTGCTCTGGGCCGGTCCGATCTTGCTTGTCCGCCGTATTGGAGGGTAGATCGGACCATTTTGTTTTGGAACTAATGAATCCCGAGTATTCGGGATTACAAACCCGCTCCAACGCAAATTTGGCGGGGCAGACCAAGCCTGCTCCAGAGCAAGGTATTTCGAAGCACTCGACAATATGGATGTGCTGTTTGACAATGGTCTTGAAAGGTATTAGGATGTTTGAAACTTACGTGTTTAAGCCAAAGTACTTTTAAACAATAGTGCGTACATAAAGTATGCGGAAAAGAAAGGAGTCAGGGAAATGAAAGCAGTCAATAAAAAGAGGTTAAATTATTTGTTCAGCTTTGTAGTGACAATACTGGCCACAATTGGCTTCCTTGATCTTATCTCATGTCCCGAAAAAGGTTTTACGGAGCAATTACCAGATGTTTATTTTTTCACGTTGCTCTTTATGCCTATCTCTTATGTGTTATTTAGTAACATTCTAACGAGAGAGATCGCTCAAGATTATTTTTTGATTAAGGATGGAAGGGTTAAGGGAATTCTTGAATTTCCCAATGTGCTTTGGAGATGGGAGTTCTATTTGTATAGAATTCAGAAATTTCCACGAATCAACAGAATTTCAATGAATGCGTCTCCTATCACGGAAAATCCCAAAGTAAGGCAAATAAAGTACAATGTTGGTGTTGAAATGAAGAGAGAAATCGCCGCCACGCAAGCTTTCATTGACAGTAGACTCAGATGGAAAGAAGAGGAATTCATAAAAAGCATTCTTTATGATTTCAATGAAGAGTGCTCAAGAAAGCTTGGTTGGTTGTTTAATCCTCTTAACCAGGAACAACAGGAACATTTCTTTGGGCTTATTTCCGATTTTCTCAATCCGCGTCTTGCAAAAGTCGGATTGAGTGTTACCAGCGCGACATTTTCGCTGTAGATTGCAACATTACACAAAAAAACGGAGTGCCATAAGATGGCATCTCCGTTTTTATCTTTTAGAACAACCTATTTTTCAAGTTTGTGGGGATTGTGATTGGGACAGGTTCTGTCACTGCAACGCACTGGGATCGTTTTTGTGCCTTCCATCATAAGTGCTCCGCATGGCTTATTTCCTTTGTCTTTGCGAATGTAGGTGCATTTTTTACCCGTGGGCTTGGCTTTGATAGCATATTTACACTCAGGATAGTTGGAACAACCATAGAATATTCCAAAACGGCCTTTTCGCTCTGTCATTTCTCCTTTTCCGCACATCGGACATTTTACTCCTGTTCTTCTTTTCTCTTCTTCTTTCGGATCGCTTTTTATATACTTGCATTTTGGATAATTACTGCAGGCGATGAATTTTCCATAACGCCCTTCTCGCCTGACTAAAGGCGATCCGCATTCCGGACACTTTTCCTTGAGTTGTTTCGGCCCTTCGATTTTTTTTCCTTCAATTGTTCGTGCGCCGACACACTCCGGATATTTTGAACAGCTCATAAATTTTCCTGATTTTCCCAGTTTTATGACCATCTGGCTTCCGCAAATCGGACACTTGAATTTCGCATCGGCCTTTGCCAATGTCGTTATTTTTTTCGCATCCTGCTTTGATCGTACGTCTTTCCGGAATGGCCCGTAAAAATTTTTAAGTATTTTTTCATATTCTTTTTTTCCTTCAGCAATATCGTCAAGTGAATTCTCCATCTCAGCCGTAAAAGAATCACTGATATATTTCATGAAATGTTTCTCAAGAAAAGAACTAACGACATCCCCTGTATCTGTCGGTTTAAGTGTGCTGTTTATTTTTTCAACATATTCTCTGTTTTGTAATGTTCTAATAATGGGGGCATAAGTTGACGGTCTTCCGATGCCGCGTTTTTCGAGTTCTTTAATAAGCCGCGCCTCGGAATAACGCGAAGGAGGTTGAGTTTCTTTCTCTTCAGAATTAATTTCTAAAAGCGTCAAGGGATCATCTTTCGACACTTTTGGTATTTCAACATCATCCTTTTTAGCCGCCCGATCGACTCTAAGCCATCCGTCAAACATGATTCTTGAACCGTTGGCATAAAAATTCGGAAGTGAATTGTCTGTGATGTTAGCCGTAATTTTTGTGCGCAAAATTTCCGCGTCTTTCATTTGTGACGCGATAGTTCGCCGCCAAATTAAAGAGTAAAGCTTTTTTTGGTCCGGAGCCGACCCCATGTTCTCTTTTACAATATTGGTTGGGCGTATGGCTTCGTGGGCTTCCTGCGCGTTCTTGCTTTTTGTTTTGAAACTGCGTGCGCTAAAATATTCTTTGCCGAATTGTTTCAAGATGACGCTACGAATGCGATTTTTTACTTTCTCACCGATATTTACACTGTCTGTCCGCATATAAGTGATATGTCCGGCTTCATAAAGTTTTTGGGCGACGGACATTGTTTTGGACGGAGGAAATCCAAAGCGGGAACTGGCCGCTTGCTGTAATGTCGACGTTATGAAGGGAGCTTGGGGTGAACGTTTGGCATTCGTTTCTTTGACGTTTCGCACGATCCACGGATGTTTCTTGCCTTGGTTGACGATCGTACTGACCTCTTTCCGGCTTTTTGGTTTTTTAGAACAAATAAGTTGGAATTGTTTTTTATCTTTGTTCTTAACTTCCGCTGTGATGATCCAATATGTTTCAGACTGGAAATTTCTAATTTCACGCTCTCGTTCCATGAGAATTCTTAGAGCGGGAGATTGGACTCTTCCTGCTGATAGCCCATAACGGACTTTTTTCCAAATTAATCCGGAAAGGTCATATCCAACCAGGCGATCAAGCACCCTTCGTGCTTCTTGGGCTTTTCTAAGACGCTGGTCGATGCTCCGAGGGTGGTTTATGGCATCCAAGACAGTATCTTTTGTAATTTCATGAAAAACAACTCGTTTCGGTTTTTTGAGTTTTGTTGCTTGGGCAATGTGCCAGGCAATGGCTTCTCCTTCACGATCAGGGTCTGTAGCCAAGATCACGTTTTTTGCCTTTTTGGCCAGATCAGCTATTTCATTGATCACATCTTCTTTTCCCGGGCTGATCTCATAATGCGGCGCGAATCCGTTTTTGATATCAATAGCCTGCTTATTACTTTTAGGAAGATCACGAACATGACCGACGGATGCTTTAACGATAAAATCTTTTCCAAGATACCTTGAGATCGTTCTGGCTTTTGCGGGAGACTCAACAATGACGAGGTTCATAACATAAAAAATTACTTATAATACTAATCGATCAGGGAGCAACCCCAATAGACTTGATGATACTCATTTTTTCCATAATGTCAAAATTGTGTTTTTTGGCAATATGGAAGTGTTTGTTTTTATCCGTCTTCATTGGAGAAACAGGATACTATGTGCATAAGTGCGCGGAGCTTCATCCGCCAAATCGGTAGAAGATACTACAAATGAATAAATCTTCTTTTGTTCCGGCGGATTTCGCTCCGTTAAAAACGGAATATTATGTGCATAAGTGCGCGGAGCTTCATTTTTTGATGATCATTCCTCCTCCAATATTTTTTATAAAGCCGCGCAGTTCCAGAAGCGATAAATGAGACGAAAGCTCCGATATATTCACCTTACTTAAACGTGCCAGTGCGTCGATGTGGATCGGCTCAAAAGAAAGACGCGAATAAATCACTTTTTCGATCTCGTTTTCAAAAGAAGGGCTTGGCGTATTTTCGTTAGGCACAATAAAATTAAGTGCCTCAAGAATGTCCTGAGAGGAAGAGACCAATTGTGCGCCTTGCTTGATAAGCGAATGCGTCCCGACCGATTTCTCGGAAAAGATACTGCCGGGAATTGCAAAAACATCTCTGTTATGTTCAATGGCGTAGCGCGCGGTAATTAGAGCGCCGCTTTTTTTGCCTGCTTCGACAATTAGAATACCGGACGAAAGTCCGCTGATGATGCGGTTCCGAGCCGGAAAAGTAAATTTTGTTGCCTTTGAAACGGGATGATATTCCGAGATAACTATTCCATCGTGCGCAACAATTTCATCAATAAAACGCTTAGAGGATATACCCCCGCTTGCTTCAAATATTCCGGCGCCAAGCACTGCAACCGTTTTTCCATGGCAGGACAACGCAGACCTATGTGCGATCGAATCAATACCATGAGCCATGCCGCTTGTAACAGTTAATCCGGCGCGGGCTATATCGGCAGCAATTTTTTCTGCTGCCAATTTTCCATATTGTGACGGAGCGCGAGGGCCAACGATGCCAACTTGTTTTGAGGAAAGAATATCAGCATTTCCGACATAAAATAATACGTATGGCGCTGAAGCAATTTCCGAAAGCTGTTTAGGATACAATTCATGTTCTGCTGTGATCAGCTCAATGTTATGCTTGCCAAGCGATTCCAATTCTTCTTCCGGGGAAACAGTTTCTCGCAATGAAGAAATTTTTCTTGCGAGTGGCTCTTCAAAGCCGGCTTTTTTGATAAAATCGTTTTCCGGCGCTTTCCATGCGTTTTCAAATGTTCCGAAAGAGCTTTTGATTTTACGAAAACGAGCCGGCCCAATATCCGGTAATCGTGAAAAAGCGACACAGTATTTGTAATCTTCAGGCGCGTCCATAAATTATTCTTTTTGAAGAAGATGAATGTGTCCTTTTATTTGATACGTTCTCATCGCGGGACGCTCAAGCGGATCAGTTGAAGGGTAAACAATACTATTACTGATCGAATATTCAGAAA
>DAOUPS010000089.1 GCA_030626045.1 bacterium
AGAAATGCTGTTTGATAGCCTATAAGGGCATAACAAGCCGCGTGGGAACGATTAAATCCATAACCGGCAAATGGTTCAATAAATGAAAATACTTTTTCCGCAAGTTGTTCTCTGATGTCGTTGTTGATGCATCCTTGAATAAATTTTTTCTTTTCTTCTTGAATAAGTTCGCGTATTTTTTTACCCATTGCTTTTCGAAGCACATCTGCCTCGCCCGGCGTAAAACCGGCCAGTTCTCGTGCGATTTGCATTACCTGTTCTTGATATACAGCCACTCCATAAGTGTTTTCAAGGATTGGCTGCAATTTCGGGTGCAAATATTCGACTTTCTTTTTGCCGTGTTTCCCGGCGATAAAATCAGGAATCCATTCCATTGGTCCGGGACGATATAGGGCAACCATGGCAATAATATCTTCAAACACGGTTGGTTTGAGTTGGCGAAGATATCGTTTCATTCCTGATGATTCAAGTTGAAATACTCCGGTAGTATTGCCTTGCTGCAGAAGCTCATATGTCTCTTTATCATCCAAAGGCAATGTTTCAATATTGATCTTATTACCGGTTGTTTTCTCAATGATCCTAAGCGCATTCTCGATTACGGTTAGGTTTTTAAGGCCCAGAAAATCCATTTTCAGAAGTCCGAGTTTTTCAACGTAAGATGATCTGGACGACGCGGAATATTGGGTTACAATGGAAGGCTCTGATCCTTTTTTCCCCGTCCTAAACTGCAGCGGGGAATACTCTACTACCGGTTTTTCAGTGATCACAACTCCGCAGGCATGCATTGAGGCGTGCCGTGCCACTCCCTCAAGCCGTAAAGCCGCGTCAATAATACGTTTTGCGTCCGGATTGGAATTGTATTCATTAAGCAATTCCTTGGAGCTTTCGAGCGCGCTTTTGAGATCCGTAAACATCGGGATCATTTTAGCTAACTGATCGCAATAAGAGTATTCAATATCAAGAACTCGGCCGACATCACGAATGGCGGCGCGAGCCGCCATTGTGCCGAAAGTAATTATTTGGGCAACATGATCATGCCCGTATTTTTTTCGGCAATATTGCAAAACCTCATCGCGCCGATGATCAGCAAAATCGGTATCCACGTCAGGCATTGATATTCTATCCGGGTTAAGAAATCTTTCAAACAACAAATTGTATTTTATTGGATCAAGATTGGTTATTCCGGTTAAATAGGAAACAAAACTTCCTGCCGCGCTTCCTCTTCCCGGCCCGACCACAATACCTTGTTTTTTGGCCCAGTTAATAAAGTCCTGGACAATTAGGAAGTATGAAGAAAACCCCATCTTTGAAATTACTCCCAGTTCATAATTCATTCTTTGTTGGTGTTCCGCGGTAAATTCTTCACTTTTGTAGCGTTTTTTAATGCCTTTTTCGCACAGTTTTTTCAAATAAGAGTCCGCTGTTTCACTTTCCGGAACTTCAAAATTTGGAAGAATGGTTTTGCCGAATTCAATTTCAACGCTGCAACTGTCAGCTATCTTTTGAGTGTTTGTAATTGCTTCCGGAATATGTTTAAAATATCCACGCATTTCATCAGGGCTTTTAAGGTACAGCTTGTTTTCTTTCATGGACATTCTGTTCGTATCCCCGACTTTTTTGCCGAATTGAAGGCATAGAAGTATGTCTTGAACTTCATTATCATCCGGATTGACATAGTGAAGGTCAGCCGTCGCGACAATCGGTATATTTGTTTCTTTATGGATTCTGATCATTCCATCGTTGGCAATTTGTTGCTTTTGAAGGTTCGGAAGATGCTGTAATTCCAGATAGTAACTGCCTTCTCCAAAAATTTTTTGATATTTAAGCGCTTCCAGCTTTGCTTCTTCGTATTTTTTGCCAATAATAAGCTGTTGTATGTGGCCTTGAAGACAACCGCTCATTCCGATCAAGCCTGTAGAATATTTTTTGAGCAGATCAATGTCAATCCGGGGTTTGTAATAAAAGCCTTTTAGGTGCGCCTCGGTTACAAGCTTCATCAGGTTTTTATATCCGGTATTATTTTTTGCCAGAAGTGTCAAATGATGCCTTTCCTCGTCAATTTTCGGCCGTTTGTTCTCCATTCCGTTTGGCGCCATGTACATTTCGCATCCGATAATAGGCTTTATTCCGCGGTGTGTTGCTTTATCATAAAATTCCGGAACGCCGTACATAGTGCCATGATCTGTGATGGCAATAGCATCCATTCCGAGCTCCTGAACCTTATCAAGCAGGTCATCGATCTTTCCCAGTCCGTCAAGAAGGCTATAGTGCGTATGAACGTGGAGATGGGTAAAATTTGGTTTCTTGTTCATTAGAGTCTTGATTAAAACAGTCCCATTATACTACGACTTCATGTAATTTTCAATTATGCCAGCTAGAGGCGACCAATAGTTCACGGTAGCAGTTCTTTATTCTGATTATTCCTCTCAATACTGGATACTTTCATCAAATTGCTTATCAGGCTAAAGGACCGGGCTACCCGCCAATACGGCGGACTGGACCCGCCAATATGGCGGACTGGGCTTTCCAATACGGCGAGGCAAACCAAGCTTGCTCCAGCGCTAAAATGACTGATAAAACAAGCATGAAAAAATAATTAAGACATTTCAGCCGAAGGCTGACAAATTGTAAATTTCAAATTTATCCGCATTGTCGCGTTTTCTGATTGATTTTTAGTTCAAGTAATGGTATTCTCTAACAGCGGAACTGATGTTAGAGGGAGCTGTTTGCAAGTGTGAACAAACAACAAACAATGCTTAAGGTTAAAAATTTATCAATATCATCGAAAGGATCGAAGCAACGGCTTTTAGACAAAGTCAGTTTTTGTGTTGGAGAGAAGGAAATCCATTGCATTTTAGGAAAAAACGGAAGCGGTAAATCAGCCTTGGCATACGCTCTTATGGGCTTAAACAGGCATTCATATGATTCAGGAGAGATTCGATTTAGAAAGAGAAATATCACAAAGAAAAAAACCAGTGAGCGGGCAAAATTGGGAATGACACTGGCTTTTCAGGAACCGGCGCGTTTTGAAGGACTAACTGTGCGAGATTTTCTTAAGGCAGGGAAAAGCTCCGTCAGTGAAGCGGAGATCGTTAAAACGCTTAATTTTGTCGGACTCAATGGAAAAGAATTTATTGATCGAAAACTTGACGAAAAGCTTTCCGGCGGCGAGCGAAAACGCATAGAGATCGCGTCAGTCATTATTTTAAAGCCAAAATTGATGATCCTTGATGAGCCGGATGCCTCACTTGACATAATTATGTATAATGAACTGTACGATCTTCTGCTTAATGTCCGCAAAATGCTTGGGTGCTCGATCTTGCTCATTACTCACCGTGAAGAGGCCGGTCTTATCGCTGATAACGCGACACTGCTTGAAAATGGAAAAGCAGTTAAATCCGGGACGTTCCGCCATGTGATGAGAACTTACTGTGAACATGAGGGGAAACGTGAGCGTTGTCTGGCATTTAAAGCAATGAGCTTTAAAACAATAAACTAGCTCGTTAATATGGCAAATCTATCAAAAGATTTTATCAAAACAGCGAAAATATGCGGTCTTGAGCATGTTTTACATAGTAAAGGCTATTTCTACGTTGAAAAAAATAAGGTGCTTTCATATAAGATGCCAAAAGGGATCAAAACAGAGATCGCAGAAATGCCGACTGGCATCAGGGTGAATGTGACGGTAAAAAATGGTGAAAAAATAAAGGAACCTTTATTTTTTTGTTTTGGCTTAGAGGGAAAAAGCGGTGAACAGTAAGTTCTCAT
>DAOUPS010000017.1 GCA_030626045.1 bacterium
CGTGGAAGACTCGCGTCTTCAAGCGGGAAGGGTAAAAACTAAGAAATGCCAGAGTTGCCAATTAAATGATATTTGCGAAGGAATTTGGAAAGAATATGTTAAGCGATACGGAGATAAAGAATTAAAACCAGTCATATAATGCGAACTTACAAATATGCAAATAATGTTATTCGCATATTCGTATCACTACTATGTCTGAAAAAAATCTCATCGGAATTAACAACATTTGCAATAATCGGTGCTTGATGTGCACCAATCCGGACCGCCCTTGGGTAACTTGGGATGGAGATTTTGATTATAGTTATGCGGGAATTGTAAAAAGGCTTGGAAAATATAAAAAGGATATCGATAAATGCGATTCGCTTTATTTGACTGGAGGGGAGCCAACGATACATCCGCGCTTTTTAGATATTTTGGAACAAGTCAAAAAAAACTTTCCCAAAAAAGATTTTGGAATATTCACTAACGGTCGGATGTTCGCCTATGAGGATTTTGCTAAAAAAACCTTAAAAGCGCATCCCGATATAGAAATCGACATATCTTTGTGCGGCCCCAATGAAAAAATTCATGATAAAATAACTCAAGTCAAGGGAAGTTTTGAACAAGCCAAGAAAGGAATTAAGAATCTATTTAAATACAAGGAAAATTCTCAAAAAATTCATATCAGGTTCGTTGTTACAAAATTAACTTATAAATACGCGGATCAGACATTGAAAATGATTGAAAAAGAATTTCCCGAAATTGACCAAGTTATAATTATTTTTTGGGAAGTGGAAGGACAAGCTATCAAAAACATTAAAAAAGTAGGAATAAATTATAAAAAAGTCAAGCCCTATATTGAAAAAACTTATCCGTTGTTAAAAAATTTCAAAGAGGTTAGATTTTATCATTTTCCCCTTTGCACTATTTCTGAAAAATTTTGGCCGTACGTTTGGCGGACATTGCCAAAAAATGAAACTAAATTTATTCAAGCTTGCCAAAAGTGCAAGGTTAAAGATTATTGCTTGGGAATTCCCGAGGGATATTTAGAAAATATGGGTGATAATGGTTTTGAGGCAATCAGAAAAGATGTTAAAATAAAAAAATCGGAAGATTGGTATAAACCGATAAAAAAATTACTGGATGATAAGTAGAGAGTAAACTAAAAATTATAGGCAATATTATAGAAAATCGCATATAATTCTAAAAATATGATTCTTAATATTCTTACTCTGCCGATATTATTTTTAATAGGCATAGCCACTAGCTATGAAGATTTCCGGCACGGAAAAATTGCCAACCGCTGGATTGTCTTTGGAATTGTTTGGAGCTTTTTTGTTGTATTGTTTTTGCTGGCGGTAAATTTTCTAGGGTTAGCTGAAATCATTTCTCTTCAATATGCTGGAAAAGTAGCTATGAATTTTTCAGCCGTGATTGTCGTTAGTTTTTTGATGTGGAAATTTGGCGCTTGGGCAGCCGGGGACGCTAAGCTTTTTATTACTTTTTCTGTTTTACTGCCGCTTACTTTTTACTGGAAATCGTATTTGCCTATCTTTCCGTCATTCGCGCTTTTAGTCAATATTTTTGCTTTAATTTTTTTGTATATGCTGGTACGGGCCTCTGTTTTTTATGGAGAAAAAATATTGATGTCGTTTCGAACATTAGCGAAAAAACCTAAAAATATTTCGGAGAAGATTGGGATGACAAAAATCGTAAATTGGAAAAGCTTTGCGTTGTTTTTTCAAAAAAGAATAAACACTATTATCGCTATCACCGGCATTTTTTTGGCGGTGGCTATGGCAGAAAAAATATTATTAAGATATTTTTTGATAGAAATTGACCTGAAAATTATTTTGCCGATCGTATTTGCAGTTTTAATTCTTTTCAACGAAATGTTGAAGAGATTTACAGAAAAGATGGCCTTTTTAAAAACTGCTGGCGTTGTTATCTTAGTGACTTTGTTTGGTTACAGCCTTATTTTTGACTTTTCCAGCGCGATTAAAATAATTTGGCAGTCAATTTTAATAATGGTTGCTTTTATGCTCGTGTTTAAATTATTTGAAACTATGTCCAATTTTTATATGCGCGAAACCAGCTTCCAGAAAAATATTCCTTTCGCCTTTTGGATGTTTATGGGAGTAATTTTAACTTTATTTTTCAAAAGCTCTGTTATAAATGTTGTGATAAAATTGATAAATTAAAGATTTTTTGAGCGTCTTAGTATTTTTTTGCCTTATTTTAATTCTATTTTCTGCGCTGGACCGGGCTTGCCCGTTCGCTGTATTGGAGAGTGCCTGGTCCCCGTTAGTTCAGCTTGGCTTACGTTGCGCTGGAACAAGCCTGCCGAATTGGAGAACGATCCCGAGTACTCGGGATTTATTAATTTCAAAACAAATGGATCGCATTGCAAATGCGCTCCAGCGTTGAAGAACAAGAAGAAACCACAGACGTAAGCCCGCGGAGCTTCATATTTATCCATATTCCAGCTTTTACTATTTTTTTAAATCTTATTTATTTATGCCAATATTTTTTCAAAAAATTCTTCATTTCCCATTTATCCTCTGCCCACCCGCTAAATCAGCTAAGCTGAAAAATTGGCACAATTTTTCAGAAGTCGGTCTGCGGATAATCCCATTAAATAAAAAAACGGCACGAGAGAAATATTTGTGCCGCATTACCTAAAACTACTCGATCAATATTCTATCTGTGAATTACCACCGGCGTTCCGGTCTCAACAAAGTCATACACTACCTTGGCCGGACCAATGCCCAGCCGTACGCATCCGTGTGAAACGGGAATACCAAGATGGTTCGCTCCTTCCTTGTATCCTCCCGGCCACTCCGGAAGTTCGTGAATACCATGGCCTTGATAAGTAAACTGCATGAACCAAGGCATATAGAGCTTGTATTTGGCAGACCAAGGCCTGCGTGATTTGGCAATTATTTTATACGTTCCGGATGGCGTGTCCATACCTCTTTTACCGGTTGATATTTTATAAGCGCCGATCTCTTTACCGTCTTGGAAGATAAATAGCGCTTGGGAGGAAATATCGATTTCGATGCATCTTCCCTCTTTTATTTGCGGAACGATCTCCTCTTTTCGCTCTTCGGTTTTGAGCGGATCACCGTTTTTATCAAAATTATAGACAATTATCGGAGGCTGTTTTGTCGTAAACGCTCCGGAATAAAGCGGTCTATTAATATCCGGAAAATGCCGATGCTTAAGATGGATAGCCATGGCATATTGCGTGCTTTTTTCCAAACTGGTTTTTGGCGCGATCACAAGCTGTGTTTTGTTCTCATTGTATGAATATTCAAATCCGGTTAGCGGCTTGATCTCGACATCCATAGTGTATTCATCTCTTACTGATCGATCAAATTCGATCATAATTTTTTCATAATAGTCAATATCTTTCTGTCCATCGGGAGGATATATTTTTTTTATCAGAGGAAAAGGTGGTGATGAAAATGATATTTCAAAGTCATTCTGCGGAACTCTCCATTTTGTCTTTGCTCCGCTGACTTTCATTTTGTAATCCGTTTGCGGGCGAAGATGTTGTATCGGTATTAATTCAAATTCCCTGTCACTGCTCCATATTATCTGCATATCCAGTTTCGGTTCAACCACTATATTGTCTTGCACCGTTTTTTTAAGCATCTTTGATGAAAAACAAACCTTGATCGGTGATCCTTTCACAACATCTTTTGTCCCTTGGACTTGTACCTGCACTTCTTGCTCCTGGGAGTACACCCTGAATCCGAAAAGCGATCCTGCGATAAGCAGTACGAGCAGCATATAAAACGCCACGCCATGAAAAATTGCCGAGAGAGAAGAAATTATTGATCTTGTTTTGTTTTGTTTGTGTTTCGAACTCATAACAATGAGGGTCTTTGCCTGTGGTAACAATTTGTTACTGTAGTCTATAATAATTTTATGAATGCGTAAAATTTATGACAGCTGTGTAAAAAAATTATCCATTTGTATCCGAGTGTTGACGTTTTCATTCTCAACACGGGCCTTTAGAGTAATAAGTGATGTAATAATCGAGTGTACTTTCTTGATAACGCTCCGGTTTGACCCTCTTTTAATATTTTCTTTTAAAAATCCGCGCAAAAACCAAACCCACTCATCCATTGCTTGAAGAAGCGCCAATCGATCATTACCCAAAAATTCTGAGAGAGCCAGTCCTTCAAGAATTCCTCCTTTAAGCGCTTTGCGAAAGATCCGCCTATTCTTATCCGCGTTTATTCTGGTTTCACGATTCTTGCAAAAACGCGAAGCAAATCCGATTCTTCCGTGAGAAAGCTTTGTGCAAATTTTAATTTCTTCTTGCTGTTTTTCAGGAAATTGAACCTTTAAAAAATTGGCAATGTCATCATCGCCGCAAAGTCCAAAACGAATTGGCTGGCATCGCGATCTTATTGTTGCGATCACGCGATCTTCGTTGTTGGAGATCAGGCAGATTATTGTATCTTTCGCCGGTTCCTCTGCAAATTTTAACAAACTATTTGCAGCAGTGTTAGTAAGACGCTCAACTTCAGAAATGATCACTACCTTATACCTTGATTGATATGTATAGAAGCTTGCTTTTTTGACTACGCTTCTTACTTGATCAATTGAGATATCTTTTTTTCTCCATTGGCCGTTTTTTTCTTCTATTGCCGGCTCAATAATAATTACATCGGGGTGTTGTTTGTTGCGAACAATATCTTTATTTTTGATATCATTCACCAAGCACGCAAAGTCTATAGCCATATTCAACTTTCCCGTACCTTCGGGTCCGACAAATAAATACGCGTGGGAAAGGGTATGTTTTTCACTCACGCACTTAAGATAATTCCATTGTTTTCTGTTAATTTCCATTATTACCGGCTACTGTTTCAATAAACCGCGAGAATATTTTTTTGAATCTTTTTGTATCGAATTTTTCGGCATTCTCCCTGATATCTTTGATATCATAAGAATGTTCATTTTCTATAAAGCGCCGTATTCCGTCAGCCATAATTTCCATTTGGGGAGTATCAAAGAATTCACCTGTTACGCCCTCAACTATCGTTTCTTTTACCCCTCCTTTTCGCAAAGCGATAACCGGTTTTCCAGCCGCCATTGCTTCAACTGCTGTTATGTTAAAATCATCTTCTGAAGCACATACAAAGGCACGAGCATTCTGGTAAAGCTTCGTTAACTTCTTTTCACCGACCCATCCTACAAGTTTGATATTCGGTTCTCCCGCAACCATCGTTTTAAGTTCATTATATTCTTCCCCTGTTCCGACAACCACAAGCGGGAGATCGAGTTTCGAAAAAACATCGATTATGAGTTTTGTTCGTTTGTACGGTGAAAGTCTTCCGACAGTGAGAAAATAATTGTTATGTTCTTTTGTCGGTGAAAATTTTTCTACGCCAACCGGCGGATAGATAATATGTGATTTTTTTCGATAATACTTTCTGATCCTTTGTGCGGTATAGTGTGAATTCGCGATCAGCACATCGATTCGTTCAGCGCTCGCCCTGTCCCACATCCGCAGATAATTTAATAGAAGCCGCGTCGCCAACTTGGTCTTTCCTTTTAACTTCTGCTGTTCAAGATATTCAAGGCTGCTGTCCCAAACATAGCGCATTGGCGCGTGCATATAGCAAACATGTGTTATCCTTGGCTTAACCACAATTCCTTTTGCGAACGCCGATGATGAGGAAATGACGATATCATAATCACGTAAATTGAACGTTTCAACTGCTGTCGGCATTAGAGGAAAAAGGTATTTGTGCCTTTTTTTTAAAAATTCCGGTGCTTTTTTTAGAAATGACTCGATAACCGTGATGTTGCCAAAATATTTTTTTGAAATTGACTTTTTACTCAATAGCGTATAGATTGGCGCGTTTGGATAGAGTTCGGTCATTACTTTAAGTGTTCCTTCGGCACCGCCAAAATACAACAAAAAATCATGGGCAAAAGCAATTTTTTTCATTAACATTCTTCATGATTTATCAACTTTCCATGTAGAATTAACCTTGAATGATCTCTTCAAACATTGTCTTAAATCCATTTGGTATTGACCTATTTTTACTCTGAATTTGTCGAGCGACTTTTATCGCTCCATCAATATCAAAATGGCCTTCGTAGAAATAATCTTCCAAATCACCTTTGGGTAAAATATAAATACCATCTTGTCGAAGCTCTTCAATGAATTTTTTCTTTCTGATTTTTTGCTTGCGTTCCCGTAAAAGATCACCTGCATAATCGTCATCAGCAATAATATAACTTCTTATGTTCCATTCTGCGAGAAAATTTTTGAAACGCTTAAGATTTCCTTTTCCAAAAACATCAATAATCTCTATCGTTTCAAAATTATTTTTCTCTTCTTGTAATATGCGCAATATTGTTTCAAATATAATACGGTCAGCAACTCCCTCCACTAATACTACTTTCTCTGAAAAAAATATTTTTTCATTGTTGAGTACGTTGATTATTAGCACAAGATCGCAATAATTTGTTTTTTCAAAAATTGTTTGGTCTGGTGAATAAACTCTACTGCTCTTATTTTCTTTATACACCCTGAATGTGCTGGTAATCGACTTGGCATCAATCATATATGGAGAGTGAGTTATAATAATAAACTGCAGATCGAATAATTTAGAAAGCTTACGGAATAGATCAAGCATGATACGCTGCCGCTGTGGATATAAATGAATTTCTGGCTCGCCAATTATCACCGTGCCGCCATAAATACAACTGGTAATCACTGAAAGCAAAAAATTGAGTATTTGCAATTCTCCGGTGCTCGCTTTCGAAAAATGTTTTTGGCTGCGATCCTTTTTTAATGATAATTCGTATCCTTCATGTTTCTCACTTTTGCAAAGCATGATACTTTCATATCCTAACTTTTTGATAATATCTTTTAATAGCTCTTCGTTTCTTTCGTCCTTAATGATTTGTTTTTTTTCTTTTGAAACTGCCTGCTCATTCCGCTTTCCAAGCGTAAAAATTACAAAATCTTCTTCGAGCCCTTTGAGCGGATTTACTTTTTTGTTAAGTCCTAAAAGCCCTTCAGCTGCTTGAGCCGCCGAAGTTCTTAATGTTGAGAGATATTGAGAAATCGGCAATAAGTTTTTAATGCGATATGCTTCCGTTACATCTTCATTATATTTACTAATATAAAATCTTATGAGCTCATGATAGTGCAAATAATTCAAGAAAATGTCCGCTCTATGCTGGTCTTCACTGGCTATCGGTTCGTTGCCTATGATCTGATATTCAAACATTCTATCGGTAAATTTATCAATATTAACTCCTTTGAGGCTAAATTTTTCCAAATACAGTTTATGAAATTTTCGGCGCTCTATCTTTTTCAGCGTTTCCTCATGTTTTTTAATCGTTTTTAAGCTCTCGACGTCAGAGCTTGTTACTCGAAATGATATTTTGATAAGTTGTTCTTCCTGTGGAGCAGAAATGTTTCTATCAAGAAATCGCTCTATTGGCTCAAAATGCTTTCTGCCATCATAAATGCTATCAATAACGGCATATGAGAATGATAGACCCTGCCTTGCAACTGTTTTAAGTTTCCATGGATACACAAAATAGTAACGCGTAACAGTGTAGATAATATTCAATAAATTATTCTTTCCGCTCGCATTCGACCCAATAAATATGTTTATATCGCTTTTGAACGAAACTGTTTGTTCGTCCTTAAAACTTTTAACATTTTTTATTGTCAGTTGTTCCAGTTTCATAATAAAAATTGGGTATATTGTATTAGCTCGCGACTAAGCACATTGCCCTATTGGCAGCTTTTGATAATACCGGCTACACTGCATGCGCATTCTTCCCACGAAAATCTTTTTACGTTTTCCTTCCCTTTCATGATTGCACTGTTCCGAAAATCCGGATTGTCCACAAGCCAATGCGCTTTTTGTGCAATATCATTCTGGTTATAAGGATCGACGCATATTTCGTCATTTCCGGCTATTTCATTAAGCGAACCGATCTTTGACGTGACAACAGGAGTTCCAATGCTTTGCGCTTCAATAATTGGAATTCCAAATCCTTCGCAAAAAGAGGGAAATAAAAAAACATCTGCGTATTTAAGATAATTCCATTTCTCAGTTTCGCTTATAAATCCAAACTGTCTAATATCTTTTTTAAATTTACTTTTAGCGATCGTACTTTGAATCGCACCATATCCATAGCCGGGATTCCCGGCCAAAAACAGTGATCCCTGATACTTATACTGCTTTTTAAGAATCTCAAACGCTTTAATGATCCCTATAATATTTTTCCTTTGCTCGAGCCTCCCAACATAAAAAAGATATGGTCCCTCGTTTATTTTTTTGGTTTCGGCTTCGGAACTGCCTTTTTCGTATCCGTTATAAACAACGGTTATCTTTTTCTTCGGAATATTGTAAATATCTACAAGATCTTTTTTGGTATTTCGTGAAACAGCAATGATCTTCGTTGCCCACGCACAGCTTTTTTTTATAAAAAAACGGTGGAATAATTTGGCGTACACTGAGTAACTCTCAGGGCAGTGCTCATATTCAAGTCCGTGCACCGTAACTATTGTTTTTTCCGGATGAATGATGGCTGTTGTATGCGCCGGCGAAAAGAAAACATCTATAGGATCAAGCAGCATATCAAACGCTAATCCAACCTGTGTCCATCCGTAAACATACGGGATCTTTTTAACGCGCCAATTATCGGGAAGTTCAAGATCAATTTTTCTGGAACTCCACTTACGAACATAAAGAAAAACTTCATGTTCATCAAGCTTTCCTCTCAGGTGTTTTATCACTTGATAAGCGTATTCTTCAATGCCTGTGCGCTGTTTCAAAAACGCACGCGACGCGTCTATTCCAATTTTCATTTATTTTGCCTTTTGGCTACCGTTAAAACACGCTGATAAGCTTACTTCATTGTATCGGAGCAAGCGCGTTTTTGCAAGGAGAAAAAGCAGAAAGAAAAAAATAGTTTTTACTATTTTTTCACTGTGATCGTACAAAAAAATTCAGTTTCGCATAAAAAAAGTCTCGCGCCGGAGCGAACTCGCCGACCCAAATGTACCGTCCCATACAGACAAACCTGTTTCAATGTTCAATCCCGCAAAAATAATTCTGTGCTCAATACTAAATACTTGATACTTGATACTCAATATTTATCTTCACACCGATCTTTCTTTTTCAAAATTTTTCGGTTCGTCAAATATCAAAATATTATCAGTATAAAAACTTATTGATACCTTATCGCCAATCCCAAATTTGGCTTCACTCCTTCTTAAAGCATGAATCTTGGTTCCATCAGATAATTTGATCCTGTATTGCTAACGATCGCCAAGAAAATTGATGAATTCAATGGTGCCTTGGATATTTTCTTCTTTTACTTTACTGTTTATATGAACTCTCTCCGGACGGACGCCAAGAACGATCCTTTTCTTCTCAGTACGCTTCGGGATCTCGATAATAGCATCTTGAAACCTTGCATGATCTTTGTCCACGACATTGCACCTGAAAAAATTACACCTGCCTAAAAAATAAGCGGCAAAGATCGAATTCGGTTTTCGGTAGATCTCTTTCGGCGATCCTGTTTGAACTATCTTCCCTCTTTTCATCATAATTATGTTATCAGAGATCGTCATGGCTTCTTCTTGATCATGTGTCACATGAATGGCCGTTAATTTGTATTTCTTAACAAGATTCATTAGTTCATATCGCAAGGCTGTTCCGATACGGGCATCCAGCGCGCCAAGAGGTTCATCCAAAAGTAAAAGTTTTGATCTTACCGCCAGCGCTCTAGCTACGGCGATCCTCTGTTTCATTCCACCCGAAAGCTCTTTTGGATAGGCATTAGAGCGATCGTCCAATTTTACCATTTTAAGAATTTTGTAAATAAACTTGTCGGCCTTTTCTTTCGGAAAGTTTCTTACCAAAGGACCATAACCAACATTATGCCAAACGTCCATATGCGGAAAGAGAGAGTAGTGCTGAAAAACGAATCCGATATTTTTTTCTTCCGGCGGCATATTTGTAACATTTTGGTTGTTGAAAAATATTTTGCCGTTGGTAAGCACTTCCAGTCCGGCAATCATGCGAAGCAATGTTGTTTTCCCGCATCCGGATGGTCCAAGAATGGTATTGTAACTATGCGCTTTGATCTCGATGTTTACATTGTCAACGGCCGTAATTGTTCCATTTTCCTTCTGGCCGCTTATTGATCTGAACTTTTTTGTTACATTTTTTAATTTTATATTTGGCATAATTGTCGAGTTAAGAGATTATTGCCAACGAAGCTAGTTTGAAAATAATTCCAACAAGATTAAACTTCTTTTTTTGTCTTTTTCAACGCTATTAAAAATACAGACGCTATTAAAAATAGGATAAAACACAGAAATCCCGCCTCCGGCATTTGGCCGTTTTTCACCAGATCCACAATGAGGATCGAGACTGTTTTTATATCTTTACTGACTGCTAGAGTCGCTCCTGTTTCCGACAAGCTTCTCATGAAAGCCATGATGCTTCCGGCGATAATAGCCGGCATAACTAAAGGAAGCAGGATGGAAGTCAGAACTTTTTTTCGCTTTGCGCCAAGTCCGGCAGCCGCTTCTTCAATTTCATGGTCAACATTTTTTATAGCCGCCGTGATCGGTTTTACAAGCAACGGAAACGTAAAGCTCAAATGACTCAAGGCCAGAATAAAGATCTCGCTGAAATTCAGCTTGCCCCAGAATAATGCCAGAGATACTCCCAGAGCGCTTGTCGGTACAAGCAGAACAATATCGTGTAAATTCTCAAACAGCGCACTTAACTTTTTGCTTTTGCCGCGCGCTATAAAATAAGCCATCGGAATCGCGAAGATCAACCCTGCGATAGTGAT
The DNA here is from genome assembly GCA_030626045.1 of bacterium. Taxonomy (GTDB): domain Bacteria; phylum Patescibacteriota; class Minisyncoccia; order Moranbacterales; family DUUL01; genus DAOUPS01. Next base: position 10,843 of record DAOUPS010000017.1, read on the forward strand.
AAAAAAGGCAATTCCAAAAGAGACAAGGAGACTATTTAATATTACTGCGTTAAAAACAGGATTAAAATTGAAAAAATTATAAAAGATTATGTAAACGGTCGGTATGACAACCATGATAGAAAAGAACAGTGCTAAAAAACAATTCTTGATCCGCGACCATCCGCTCAAACGCTTCTCCAGATCAAAATAAATTACCTCGAACTTAAAATGTCTTTTCCGTGTCAGGAACTTCGCAATGATCAGAACGACAAGAGATAAAACGATCAGAATTATACTGGCTACGGCTGCCTGTGGAATATCTCCACTATGCTTTAAGTTGACAATAAAAACGGGCGCTGTCATTGAAACAGCACTGGCTACCATCATGGTCGCCCCTGTTTCCGATAGACTCCTCGTAAAGGCCAGCACCGAACCGACGATAACTCCGTCTTTGAACAAAGGAAGGTCAATTGTCCTAAAAACAGTGAAAGGATAAGCACCAAGAGCCGATGCCGCCTCGTTATATGTTTCATCGATCTGTTCAATCGCCGCGGCAACTGAACGGATAACATATGGGATTGTAAAAATAATATGGAGCAAAATTATCAACGTAACGCCTTTGCCAATTTGCCAAAACTCTCCCCAGAATAAAAACACCGATAGCCCCAGAGCGGCTGTTGGTACGATCAGAGGAAAATCAACAATATTGTCCAGTAAAATCTTGTATTTACTTTTTGATCTTACCAGCACCCAGGCTAGAGGAATTCCGACAACCAGATCAATGATCATCACTAAGAAAGCTATAAAGAACGAAATCACCAAAGCCTTTAAAAGCTCTTCGGAAACGGAGAAGTCGCCTCCGACAGCATAAGTCAAAACATATATGGCCGGTAAAAAAATTACACAAACAAAAAACAGCAGGGTTATAGCATAGATAATATTTGAAAATTGTTTTTTGAGATGGAACATGCTATCTTTTCTGTTTATTTTTATTTCTCTTTCCTTGAAATACCCGCCGTTTAGAACTTTGTTAATTCCAGCAGCGTATCCTGTTTTTTAAGATTTTCCGCAAAAACAAGAAATTCACCGTTCTTAAAACATATTAACATATAAACATACTAATATGTACAGCCATTTTTGACGATTATTGTCTCTGTCTAAATTTTTGTCTCGCATCCTGTATATTTTACAGCGAATGTATTTGTAGTATTTGATAACTTTGCTAAACTATAATTAAGATGAGTCGGGATCAGAATTCAGATATCTTGCACATCACACTAAATAATAATTATTAAAAAATGAATCTAAAAAGCCCTGAAAAATACTACACTGTCGGAAAACCTGACCGAATAGAAATGGAAAAGAACAGAAAACATACCTCAGCAATAAAATTATTCAACAAAGTCCTTGAAGATTTTTCTTACAGCGATTTTTCGTTGCAGGATGTGATCGACAGTTATAATGACCAAGTCAGAAAAAAGGGTC
>DAOUPS010000046.1 GCA_030626045.1 bacterium
ATTATGATATTGACGGGCAAAGACAATAGATCTTCTTCTCTTATTACTTGGACGCATCCGTCTGCGGCACATTGTGAAAACGACAAAGGAGCTCTGCCTGAAGCGGCGTTTGTGACTTCAATTACGTCCATTATCTTGTTGTTTTTGTAACAGTTGCCGGACAATCTCCCTGACTTTTGAGCCATCAGCCTTTCCTTTGAGCAATGCCATTGCAGTACCCATCACTTTCCCTAAGTTTCTTTCGCCATTCGCGCCGATTTGTTTGATGATCGAGACAAGCTGGGCTTTAATCTCTTTATCACTCATTTGCTTGGGAAGATAGTTCATCAAAACATTGACCTCTTTTTTTTCCTTTTCAGCTAATTCATCTCTGCCGCCATCCTTGTACTGCTGCTGAGCATCTTGGCGTTGTTTGATCGCACGCCGAAGCACCTCAATAACTTCTTCGTCACTGAGGCCTTTTTCACGCTGCCCCAGTTCGATTTCCTTATTCTTGATATCCGATCGTACCATTGACAATGTTTCTTTTTTGTCCGTTTCCCTATTTTTGAAAGCGTTTTTGAAGTCTTTATCAATTACTTTCTTGAGATTCATATTTAAACATTATTCGTTATTGTTTGGTACTAATTTTCTTTTTAATATCTTTCAACTTTTCTTCATCAAAAATTCCCATTTTTTTCATTTTTTCAACTTCATTTCTAACTTTTTCTTTGTACATAGCTTCTTCTCTAAGCTGTCGCCTTGTTTTCTTCTTTAATCGAAAACGAAGCTTTCGCGCGCGCGGCAAGACACCGCTTTGTTGAAGCTGTCTTGAAAATCGGCGAATAAGGCCTTCGGATGTTTCCCTATCTTTCTTTTGGACTTCTACCATGGTAAACCTCCTTTCTTTCGCAAATAGTTTGTAAAAATTGATATCATACTTTCAAGCTTTTGTGGGAACTAGTTTGGAAACAGTTCCATTATTACGAATATATCGGCTTTATATCTTCACTTAAAGGAGCACCGCCGATGAGATGAAGATGAATGTGCGGAACTTCTTGTCCTCCATATTTCCCGGTTCTAAATAAAAGTTTATATCCGTCTTTATCAATCCCTTTTTTCTTAGCCAGCTTCTTGGCTATCATGATCAACTTCCCGGCAATTTTTTCTCCCTCTTCATTCTCTGGCAGATCATTAATACTCGCGATGTGTTTTTTCGGAATAATCAAAATATGTACAGGGGCAATAGGGTGCATATCTGGAAATGCGATAACAGTCTTATCTTCATATTCAATATTCTCCGAAGAAATTTCTTTGTTTGCAATTTTACAGAAAACGCATTTTTCCATAATTATTTTTTACGCTTATTACGCCTACCGGACTTTCGCGCTACGGTCCTTTTTGCGCTCTTAGCATTTTTGTTGATCCGTTTTTTTACTTCTTTGGTTACTTGTTCGAATGTTACGACTTCTTGGCTTCCGCTTTCCATATCTTTTAGAATAACTGTTTCGTCAAGAGCTTCGCGTTGTCCAAGAATGAGGACAATACTAACTCCGAGTTGGTTAGCTTGCCGAAATTGTGATCCAAGATTACCTTTTCCAAAACTTTCAGCTACCATGATCCCATTTCTTTCAAGCTCTTCAAATATTTTTAAGCTTTTCTTTTTCGCAAGATTGCCAAGCTGAGCGAGATAAACTTTCGGCGATGACGGATAATACGCTTTGGTATCCTGTTTCCGCATCTCCAATACCATTCTGTCAATGCCACAAGCAAAACCAACCGCAGGCGTGTCACTGCCGCCTAAAGTCTTCACCAAGTAATCATAACGTCCGCCGCCGCCTAACGATGATTGGGCGCCATCTTCAAACTCTTGCGGCCAAAATTCAAACACTGTTTTTGTGTAGTAATCAAGTCCTCGAACAAGGCACGGGTTGATGGCGTACGATACTTCAATTTCATCAAGACACTCGAGCAACATTGTAAAATGACCCTTGCATTCACTGCATAAATGATCAATTGTCTGAGGCGCCTGAAAAACAACATGTGTACATTTTTCTTCCTTACAATCAAGAATTCTTAGCGGATTTTTCTTAAGCCGTTTTTTACAATCCATGCATAGCGCTTTTTTCCTGTTATTAAAATAGCTTGTTAAGAGATTATTATAATTAGTACGGCACTCCCTGCATCCAATGCTATTTAACTGCAAGGAGATATTCTTAAGACCAATCGACTTGAAAATCCTTAACGCAAGCTGGATAAGCTGGGCATCCAGAATCGCATCTCGTTCCCCAATTGCTTCGAATCCAAAATGAAAAAATTCCCTAAATCGGCCTTCCTGAGGCCTGTCGTACCGATACATAGGACCTATATAAAAAAGTTTGACCGGTTTGGAGTATGATTGCATGCCATGCTGAAGATAGGCGCGGACTACAGATGGAGTTCCTTCCGGCCTTAAGCAAACATTATCCCCGCCGCGTGTCTTGAACTTGAACATTTCTTTTTCAACAATATCAGTCGTTGATCCGGTCCCCTTTTCAAATAGTTCTACAAATTCCACTATCGGCATATCAATCCGCTGGTAATTAAAATCATGAGCTACTTTTTCAACCACCCGCCTTATTTTTTGCCAATACGGCTGGTCTTGCGGTAAAATATCACGCATTCCCCTAACAGTCTGGAATCGCTTTGTGTGCTTTTTGTATTCCTGATTAGCCTTGTCTTTCCGGTCTTTCTTTTTCACGATCACTTTTTTTCTTGACATTAGATTAAAATACCATTTAAAAGCGTACTAGGATTGTTTCCAAGCTGATCCCGAGTACTCGGGATCAGGAAACTTTGGCAGCACTTATCTGCTGCCTGTCTGCTACTTGTCTGCCGATGAGACAGGATAAGGCAGGATGAGGCAGTAAGTTAGTTTGGGAACAGTTCCGTATTAGAAAAATTTGAATTCACCGACTGGCCAAGCTCTAAGAAGCACTTTTCCAACAATAAAATCACCAGAAAGCGTGCCCCATGTTCTGGAATCACTGCTATGCGAACGATTATCTCCTAAAACAGCATATTCATTGCTTCCCAGTTTAAACTCCTCATTCCCTTTTGTTTTGACATGATTCGGGAGATATTCACTTTCATTTAAAATAAACCCTCCGGGATACTCTTCGTTGTGTATTGCCACCTTTCCATTATGGATAATCACATGCTCTCCCGGAAGACCGATGATTCTTTTGATAAAAAATTGGCGTGCATTCTGAGGATAACGAAATACGATGGGATCACCTCGCTTAAGATCTTTGAACGGATCAACGGAAAAAAATTCCTTATTGCCTGCGGCAATTACTGTTTTTTTGTAACCCAGTTCGTTAATAATAAGATATTCTCCATCATGAAAATTCGGTTTCATTGATGAGCCTTGCACGAAAAAAGGCTGAAAAACAAACGTTCTAATCGGAATTATGATTAAAAACGCCAAAAAAAGAGTTTTTACTAACTCAATAAAAAATGATATCTTCTGTTCCCCTTTCTTCTTCCCAAAAGCTTGCAACTCTATCTGTTTTTCTCCTCCTGAATCAGTAGTATTGGATTGAGAAACGTCATTTGTTGGTCTTGGTATATCCATAATTATGAATAGACTGCGCTATAAGAAAAACAAAATATATAATATTAATATAAGACAGGACAACAAAACATTCACATAAAATTCAATGTGTCCATAAAATAGCGTAGTATCCTATAGATTATATACAATTTTTATTAAAAAGTCAAACTTGCTTTGATTCTTTAATTTACAGTTTTTTTATAGCCCGAGAGCCTTAACCAGTTGCTTTATCAAAGATACCGCAACAGGAGGAGCCTGTAAACTGTACACTTCGACTCCTTCGTCGTCTTTTACGATCCACGGTTTTTCTTTCGTCATAACTTCATTCGTATTTTCATCGTGCTCGTAATAGTATTCCGGTGTTATCTCATAATCATCGACGTGTGTCTTTGCCATATTAACCGGAACAGCATTTCTGAGAAAAATTCTAGGAATACCATGAAGCAAAAAAACTTTTTCAGCCAGCTTGTTGTCAAGTTCCAGCCGCTTACGAATTGGCTCAATTCCCAGATCATCTCCTTCCTTACCGATCATTCGTTCGTTATTACAATCAGGATTATCACATTTGAGATAATATTGGCTTTTCTCTTTGTCGTATCCAACTTCTTTTGTCGTAAAAAGTTTTAGATTTCTTGGCGTGTGGCATTTGGGGCACACAACTCTGCTTTTCATTCTCGCATCAATTACCGATTCCGGAATATCAATAAGCACAAAAATATCATTGTCTTCACGATAATCTATGAGATCCCTAAAATAAAGTGAATATGAGACTTGATCAAGATCTCTGGGAAAACCATCTAAAAACAGCGTCTTTTTGTTAAGTTTATCAATTTCCTTTTTTACCAGCGCGAGAATAAATTCAGTCGGAAGTAATTTTTCTTGCGACTTATCAAGAAAGGCATCGATCGCCTCGGTAACCGAAATATATCCCCTGTAATTCTTTTCCAGATATTCGATAAGTTCTTTCTTCCTTGATTCATCTTTTATATCAGAATGCACTGACCTAACCATATCGCCAACAGAAACATGTTCAATTCTATCTTTTCCAAGTAGTTCCATGAGAAGCTTGGTGTAAGTTCCTTTACCGGAATTTTTCTTTCCGAGCATATACGCGATAAAGGTATTTCCATCATCAAAATACCGTTTGAGTTTTTTTATATCTTCACCGGCTTTCGCCTCAAAATAGCGCTTTCTTCCTTCAAGATCGAACAGGTTGAACTTTTCATCAACTCCTTTGATCTTGCTTTTGAACAGCGGAAATTCTTTTTCGTACTTCATATTGTTTAAGTGCGATAAATTAATTATATTAATAGACAGCTCCTCTAATTAAAAACTCCGCGAGGGAGCTTTTATACTAACATTGTAGAAAAATTTTTGAATTAGCGCAAGCAAATATCCAGAGTAAAGTTTGAAATTCTGAACCAACAATGACAAATTATTATTTACACAACCCCCTTACGCTACAGTTATGCGTTGGTGCGAGATTGATAATTGATCATCTCCCTTTATCTGCCCGTTCCACCAAGCATCTATTTCGAGAGCTTGGGCATTTCACTGAAATTGTCCCAATCGTGTCAGTCCTTAATACTTCCGCATTATGTGAGCGCAGCCGCTCAAGAACATCCTCATGCGGATGGCCGTAACGATTGCTCTTCCCGCAAGAAATAATAGCCTGCTCCGGAGTCACCTTCTTGATAAAGTTGTCCGTGGTTGAATGTTTTGATCCATGGTGTCCGATTTTAAGCCAATCAACATCAACATCCTCTTGATCTTTTAGCATATCATCTTCAGTTTTGGAATCCGCATCACCGGTAAAAAGAAATGAATTTTCTCCGTAGTCCATCCTTACCACGACTGAGTGTTCATTTCTATCACTTTTTGACGATACAGTAGTATCAGGATTGAAGCTTCTCAGTTCAAGAACTTTTCCGATGGATATTTCCGATCCCTCGCCAAATGTATACTCTTTTATTTCCTGATCTTTAACAACTTTTTTATATTGTTGGAAAATTGCCGTATCCGCTTCCTGTCCATTGCACAAGATCATCTTTACCGAATATGTCTTCATTACGCTGATCAGCCCGCCAAAATGGTCTTTGTCCGGATGTGTCATGATCACGATCTCGATCGTGCGATCAGTCGCTGGCATAACTTTTGACAGCTCGGACAAAAGTTTTTTGCCGTTCGGTCCTCCATCGATGAGGATCTGATATGACCCAAGATATTGAACCAGCGTGGCATCGCCCTGTCCAATATTCAGAAAGTGCACTTCTAATGGATCGTGTTCTTTGAAAGAAGAAGATACAACTTCAAAACCGACAAGCAGAAGCAAAAGTATCAGGATAAAAAATACTAAAAATTGTTTGTAGCGCTGATGCATTTTGGTATATTTTTATTTCTCGGAATACAACCTTCTCGGCTTTTGTAAGTATACAATAATTCCGGCAATAAAAATATAATAGAGCGCCAGCCAGGCGGCACTCACGTTCTCAATATTGATGTTCACGTACGGGATCTGAGAAAAGAATTTAATTATCTCAATTTCAAAATGAAGCAGTGCCCACACTCCGATAGCAAACGGCTGCGCCAAAATCATTGAGATAGAACTTAGTACTATCATTATAAACCCAGCCAGCATAATAACGGGGATCAACGGCAAAATAATAAAATTGACCGCTAATGAATACGGAGAAAAAGCGCCGAATTGGTAGATGATAATCCCGGCAACAGCCATTTGAGCGGAAAAAGTGATAAGAACAATTGATTTCAGCTCGAGAAAATCCCTTGAAATATTGAACTTCTCAGCTAAAGGAGCATAGATATATACAATGCCTAGCGTCGCGAGAAATGACAATTGAAATCCCACGTCATAGACGAGAATAAGAGGAGACCAAATGACCATTATGGTTGCCGCAAAAGCAGTGCTCGCCCCGAATTTGCAAGCCGTCCGTTCTTAGCCGCCCAAAGCACACAAATAGCCATAATAGCCGCACGTACCGCTGATGATGGAGCGCCGATACAATACACAAACGAAATGATCCCTATTACCGAAAACCAAAATGCCTGTTTTCTCCACATTCCGCAAAATAACAGAAAC
>DAOUPS010000096.1 GCA_030626045.1 bacterium
AGGCCATTATGAGATCTGCTGGACCTCGTTTTTCAAGAGATTCCCGTTCTTGATGTGCCCACCCCAAATTTGTGCTTGGATTGGTCAGATCAAGAAATAATGGAAGAATATGCTTTTCTTTCTTTTCTCTCATTTCTCGGTAATTTTTTTCAACTGCCAAATAATCGACATCGAACGAAATCGTATCAATTCCTTTATCGCTGGCAATTCTGCTAAATAATCCCGTATTGCCGCCGAGATCCCATGCCAAAACGGGAACTTTTGGAAGAAGACCGATAAATTCTTCGATTATTTTTTTCTTTTTCTCAAAGGCTGGAACAGAATAGTTTGTGAAAGAATAATATTTGCCCCATTCAGTGTTGGCCTTTTTCCAGCGAAGTTTTTTGGTTGCATTGATTAGCGAGGAGATCAAACCTTGCATCGCATGTTTGCTCAAATGACTCGTTCGTTTATTGATCTGTTTTGACGCAAAGCGTTTTTGCGTTTTTGCGTGCGCATGTATGTGCATAAGCAGGGAAATGTTTGCGTAGGTTGATCTTGGCAGAAGAGAGCTGGCCAGATCAAGCGGGATCCCGTCAATGAAAACGCGAAACAGTTGAATGAGGCGGACGTCTTTACGACTCATCAACGCTAGTGGAGCCAGAAAATGCTGGCAAAATTGGCGGTAGGCGGCCCAAGGCTTTCTCTTTTCATATTTTTCGAATGAAAGAGTGTCAATAAGCAGAGGCTTGCCTTTTATGAATTGTATATTAAGAGCACTTGCATCCTTAAGTGTCATCCCATGTTTCGTGGCGATTTTTTGTATTGCCAAAGTTACCAGTGCAGCATCTTTAAGCTGGCCGAATGTCCACTCATAAGGGTATGAAATAAACGGTACTAAGGCTGGTTTGATGCGCTTATAACATTCTGAATCGCCAGGGGAGGCTTTGATCTCGATATGCTCAACGAGCAAACCCTTTTCTGTCAATTCATCATAAAGACCGCTGTTTTTCAGCAGAGAGTAGTTTTCTTTGCAAGATAGGTTTATTTGCCTGTAGAGCGTATTTTTTTCGCGAAACATAAATCCGCTCGGATCGCGAAATGATGATCCGAGAATACCATAATTATTCTTCATCATCTTTGTCTTTGTCTGTGCTTTGTTTGCCAAACAATTTTAAGAAAAACGACTTAATTTTTTTGAAGTACGTTTTCACAGCTATGAGGCTTCCCAGCATGGCTCCAATGATAAGCTGAATAATGAAACTGCCGCTTCCGGGATCAAGATAAGCGTTGGCGAATGAAAAGGGCAGAATAAGCAGGACGCCAGCAATAAAAAGCTGCATAGTTTTTTTGTTTAAGAAATAAAAAGCATCTCTCTTACGATTGATGCTGTGAAATACTTATTTCAGTATAAATGATTTGATGCCAAAAGAAAAGAGCATACAGGAAGTATTGAGTATCTGGTATTAAGCATTAAGGGGAATATCCGATGCGGATAAATTTGAAATTTACAATTTGTCAGCCAGAGACTGATCCGCCTCTGGCAGAAAATTTAAATTGAATCAATTTTTAATTAAAGACGGCAAACTTTCTAATTTTCCCCTCCTTGGATAAGGAGGGGTGGTTCGGCGAAGCCAGAGCGGTGTGGTTGGACAGCGATGAGAGAAAAAGAAATGATGAGTCAGTCTAGGTCTCTGTACTGGTGCGAGTTTGGTCTGTCTCGCTGTAGTGGAGAGCCTAGTCCGCCGTATTGGAACCCGGACATTCAGCTTAACAGCGGTTAAATAAGCAATATATCAAAAATAAATATCCGGTATCCGGTATTGAACATTAAAATGTTTCGGCACAAAAGATTTAAATGTAGCTGGGAGCCAAAAACTGAAAGCCAAAAGCTTGACAGACAAATGGTTTCATGATATAATGGCGGAACGTAACGAAAATGGAATTATTGCTTTTGTTGCGATGTTATTTGACAATTTTTTACCTTCACTTTAACGCTCATGTAGTGCTACGCGTTACTTACGAGCACGGAAAAAAGGAGAAGAACACATGGAAATCAGAAGTTCCGATGAACTAAAAATGAGGGCAACCGCTATCCTATGCTTACTGGACAGTCCGAAAGGAGATTTTTCTGAGCTTGGCCGTTCTCTGGTGGGTATTGCGGAGACAGTTTCACCGGCAAAGGCAAAAAATCAGGCACATAAGGCCAGTATTGATATTGGCTTGTGCTGGGATATTGCCGACGGATTTGCGAAAGCTTGTCGATATTTAGCAATTCTCAGGAAGTATTACCCGGAAGATTTTTCCAAAGCAATCGAAAAATAGTTTTTCAGAATTCTTTCACTTTTAACGCTCACGTGATATTATATATCGCTTACGAGCACGAAAAAAAGGAGGATGTCATGATAGAAAGTATAGTTATCATCATTGGAATCGCAGTAATCGCTGTGATTGGTATGTCTTTGTACATAAGATTCGTGAAAAAGGAAGATGGAGAAGATAAACAAGAGCAACAAGAACAAGGAAGTGCTACGGACACGGGAATTGATTTGGAAAGAATAGCAAAGTGGGCGTTGATAAGTCTATTGGGCGTCAGTTTCTTTGTTTTATGGGGAAGTATCATGAACAAAGACTGGATTCTCATGATTATTATTTGCACGTTTTATGTTTTACTTCTAAGGATGTGCATTTTTAAGGTAGAGAAAGTGTATGTAGCACTGCTCGAAAGTTACCTTATCGGCAGGTTTCTACCGGAGCTTGACGAGTATGACTGTCAACAGCCAATTTGCAAACCGAAACCTGAAGGTTTGCGGATAAAATGGCCCTGGTGGACTTATGAAACGTTTAAGCTAGACAATCAAACGTTAGTCATAAAACTGCAGGAATATCCTATTAGAGACGGAACAGTTGGCTTAGAAGGGCTTATTACTGGTAGAACGACGAAGGAGTCAACAACCAGGGCGGCTGAAATGACCCTAGAGGAAAGCCAAAAAAGGCTTTTGGCTAAGGCGGATCAAATTATTAGGGACAAGCTTATCGTAATTGACTTAGAAGCTGCTCTTAAGATGAAGGGGACCATTACAAGCGCCATTTTTAGGGAAATGATCAAACCAATTAAAGTGCCCGATCCTAAAAATCCAGGGAAGAAAGTTCCAAGAAAGTTATGGGGAAAGCCAGTTCCATATGCGGAAGACCACTACGCGTTAGAAGTGTTCGAGGTTGTTATAAACAACATCGTACCAGTGGAAGCAATAGAGAAGCTTCGTAACGAGATCCAGGGCGAAGAGTTCAAATCGAAGCAACTCGAAATTTATCTCGCGAGAGATAAAATGATCAAAAATACTTATCCGAATATGCCTTTCGACGATCGCTTAAAAGCACTTCAAGTCTGGTCGAAGCAGACCACTCGTGATATCAAAACTTTTGAAGTCGCTGATATAGCTGCTCTGGTCGAAATTGCTGAGCAAATGTTTTTTGGTAAGAAAGAGGGAGGAGAAAAATGAGAACGGCTCTGATA
>DAOUPS010000095.1 GCA_030626045.1 bacterium
CAGAAAAGGCGGTTTTAAGGCTTTGCAAAAGGCGTTGCGCATGCACCCAGGTCTTGTTACTGAAGAATTTAAAAAATCCGGCCTTCAAGGGCGGGGCGGGGCGGGGTTTCCCGTGGGCATAAAGTGGGAAACTGCTTCAATACAGCCATGACAGGAAAGATATTTTATTTGCAATCTTGATGAATCAGAACCGGGAACATATAAAGATAGGATTCTCGCAGAGAAAAGTCCGCATCAGATCATAGAAGGAATTCTCATCGGCGCCTATGCTGTCGGTGCGCGAAAAGGATATATTTATATCAATGGAAATTTTTCAACCGCCCAATATCTTCTCAAACACGCGATTGATGAGGCGTACACCCATCAATTTCTGGGGAAATGTATTATGGGGAGCCTTTTTGATTTTGATTTGGAACTGTTTATAGGCGCCGGCGCTTATATTTGCGGTGAGGAAACAGCCTTGATAAATTCGATCGAGGGTAAGCGAGGCGAGCCTCGCAGCAAACCGCCGTTTACGTGCGCTTGCGGACTGAACAATAAGCCGACAGTCGTTAATAATGCCGAAACAATTTCCAATGTTCCATGGATAATAAATAACGGAGGTGATAAATATTCCACTATCGGACTGAAAGATTCACCTGGGACGAAATTGTTTTGTGTTGACGGTTCAGTTAAACATCCCGGAATTTATGAAGAACCGATCGGAACAAGCATAGGGGAGCTTATTTTCAATGCAGGCGGCGGAATGCTTACTGGAACGGAATTTTGGTTTGCGCAAGTCGGCGGTTCATCAGGGCATCTTATCCTGCAGGGATTGCTTGATGAACAGCCTCAATACGGGAAAGATCCAAAGGTGAGCATGGGATCCGGAGCAGTACTTGTTATCGACAAGAATCAAGATATCAAAAAACTTTTATTAAGCTGGATACGTTTTTTTCAGAGAGAATCTTGCGGGAAATGTGTTCCTTGTCGTGAAGGCACGTTTAGGCTCAAGGCGATCATTGAGCGTTTGAACAACGGCAATTTTGGCCAAAACGATAAAGATGACTTGCACAAGCTGATCTGGACACTGGACAATACTACACTTTGCTCGCTAGGAAAGTTTTCAGTTACGGCGCTTCAAGACGTGATCAAGTATAAATTATTAAAAGATATTCTTTAGAATATATGCAATTAAAGATAGACGGAAAAATTTATGATTTTAAAAAGGGCGAAACAGTGCTTGATGTTTGCCGAAAGAATGGCATTAAAATACCAACACTGTGCTTTCATAGCGATCTACTTCCGTCCGAAGGCGTTTGCAGATTGTGTCTTGTAAAAACGGATCGGCACAAAGGGCTGGTGGCTTCATGCCAGACTCCGGCGGAAGACATGATGGAAGTGACCGCGAATGATAACGAGATCGAAAAGGCGCGAAGAATAAATCTCGAACTTTTGTGGGCGGATCACGCCGGCAAATGCGCGCAATGCCAGCGAAACGGAAACTGTGAATTACAGGAACTGGCGCGCGATTTTAAGATCGATATTGATGATTTTGTGCCAAGCGTGGAAACATTTGAAAAGAGCGAACAGTTGAAAGTTCTCAAGGAAAGCCTGAAGAACAGAATTGTCGACGACGGAAATCCGTCAATATTTCGTGATAACCAATACTGTATTGAATGCCGGCGATGTGTTGAAGCCTGTAAGAATATTCAAACAATCGAGGAATACGGGGTGAATTATCGTTCGATCAAAACGAGCATAGGCACAGTATGCGAAACGCCAATGGACTGCATACTTTGCGGACAGTGTTCGCTTTATTGTCCGACGGCGGCCATTACGGAAAAGGACAATACCGGCGAACTGGAAAAAATGCTGGCTGACAAAAGATCAATGACAATTTTTCAAGTAGCGCCGTCCGTCCGTTTTACTTTGGGCGAAGAATTTGGGCTTGAGCCCGGGAATATTGTAGAAAGCAAGATACCGTCGGCGCTCAGGAATATTGGCGCTGATCTTGTTTTTGATACGACATTTTCAGCGGATCTTACCATTGTAGAAGAAGCGCATGAATTGGTTGAAAAAGTCCGGGCGTTTTTGTCAGGAGACAAATCCGTTAAATTTCCAATGTTTACGAGTTGTTGTCCGTCGTGGATACTATATGTTGAAAAGTTTTGGCCGCAATACAGAGACCATTTATCAAGCGCAAGATCACCCCAGCAAATGTTAGGCGCGATGATAAAAACTTATTTCGCGCAAAAAAAGAAAATAAACGTGGAAAATATTCGAAGTATTTCAGTTATGCCGTGCACTGCAAAAAAATTTGAAGCTCAGCGTAAAGAAATGAGCAGGAACAATATTCAAGACGTTGATCTTGTTATTACCACTCGCGAATTTGCACGCTATCTAAAAAAGAAAAAGGTAGATCTGTTGAAATTGGAAGACGGGGAATTTGATAAAGCTTTGGGGATCTATACGGGAGCCGGCATTATTTTCGGGACAACCGGCGGTGTCATGGAAGCGGCACTTAGAAGCGTTTACGAAGAGCTTACTTGTGAGGAATTTCCACAGCTTGACTATAAGCCGGTCAGGGGTCCCAAGGGAATAAAAGAGGCTGATATTATTATTCCGCGCGGAAAATGCAATTCACAGCCGATCACGATCAAGGTGGCTGTCGCGCATGAAATACGCAACGCAAAAAAAATTCTTGAATCAATGGAGCGAAACGAGTGCGATTATCATTTTGTTGAAGTGATGGCATGCCCTAGCGGATGCTTGGGCGGAGGAGGACAGCCGATTCCCACTAATTCAGAAATTAGAAAAAAGAGAAGAGAGGCCATATACAAAAAAGACAAAAAATTATCGGTCCGAAGATCACACGAAAATCCGGCAGTCAAAAAAATATACGAAGAATATCTTGAGCATCCCGGAGGAGAAAGGTCAAAAAAATATCTGCATACCAGTTATGTCGATCGATCAAAAAAATAAGTTCTGTACAAACAAAGATGAAAACAAAAAGCTCCCCAAACCTGTTTATGGTCAGAGGAGCTTTCTTTTTTGATGGGTGCGGAGAGGAGAACATACTAAGTTAAGTGCTTCGTGGATAAGTAGGCGTGTATTTCTTTTGCCTTTTTTTTGAGGCAAGTAGAAATGTTCTGAGGAGTTTCCTCGCTGTCAAGTTCATTGCAACGGTGTATCATTTTCATGAACCAATCCGGGACGAATTCCGTACGGATCTCATTTATTAATGTCTCTATCCGTTTCTCTATAAGTCTCTTAACTGTTATTCCTCCGAAAGGAACTATTTCAAGGCGGTAGTTAAGCCAATATGCGTCATTTACGGTAGCAAGAACATTCTTTATTTGTTCTTCAATACGTACCTTCAAATCTTCGTTGCTATTATAAATGGCATTTTTCAATTCCTCCATGAGCAGATCCAAGCCAGTGATGGTGTCCAGCTTATTTTCCAGAAATATCTGATCTTCCTTTATCAAATAGGCGGCAAGAGTGTTTTTCAGTGCAGTTTCCTGTTTGGC
>DAOUPS010000052.1 GCA_030626045.1 bacterium
AACATATCTTCCAAGAGGCCTTTCTTTGCATAAACACCAAGCCTTTTTTGAATTTGTGCATCATGTAAAACTCTCCAATGAAGGAGCGAATAGATCGTAATAAATCCGGCCAGATAGCTCAAGGAATACCAGCGCACTCCGAAAGAACTGATATGAAATGCTATCGGATCAATGAGAAGAGGCAGATTGTGCCAAAATTCGATCATGGATGAGTAGTATAATATCCCTATTGTATGGCATAGAAAGGCATATGGCAATTTGTTACGATGGGTGTTTTGAAATATTTGGTGTTTCGGGATATAATGGAACTGCTTGTTGATAAAGCTAACTTGGGAGCGATCCCACAAATAGAGATGAAAATAATAAAAAAATTCAACACTTTATTCATGGGCGTATTGCTTGTTGGTATCGCCGCGATGGCGTTTATTTTCTTATGGTCCACGCGGGAAAATATTGACTTCGATCGTTCAGCTATTGCCGGACACGCAAAATTCATGAAGAACAATGATCAGCAGGAACAAATGCCAGCCGAAGCTTCCATACAGGCGGTAGAAAACGAGACTGTTCTACTGAATGCGTCGGAATCAGATAATCTTGAAGGAGCAGAGGCCGAAAGTGCGAAAGAAGACAAGCAAACGGCTGATGCCAAAAAAAGTTGGGAAAAAGCCAAGTTTTCGTTTATCGCGATCGGAGACTCTGAATCATATACCAGTCAAACGGGACATAACGAAGAACTCGAAACAGTTTTAATCAAGGCGAAGGGTCACAAGCCCGATTTCACGATCTTTACGGGGGACATTATTACTACCGGTGATGCTTCGATCAAAGGAAATGAATCTCGAATATCCAATGTCAAACATCTGATCGAAAAATATTTTAACAATTACTATATTGCTTTCGGACAGCATGACATTGAATGCGGAAAAGACTGTATCGATTCGTGGAAAAAGATCTTTTTTGACTTTGTGGTTCAAACAAACGAAGATAGAAAGCTCTATCATTCATTTGATTATCTCAACACGCACTTTGTTTTGCTTTCTACTGAATATCCGGAAGAACGCTCAGTTGATCAGGCGCAATTATCATGGCTTGAAAAAGATCTCGAATCAAATTCACAACCAAATACTATTGTTGTACAGCACGTTCCGCCGGTTACATTTTTTAAAAGATCAGCCAAAGAATGTCATGATCTAAGCTGTGTCCCGCATGTTCGCAATAAACTTCTATCGCTGTATCGAAAACATAATGTCGATTGTGTGATCTCCGGACATGAACATGCATTTGACCACAAAATTGTTGACGGAATAGATTTTGTATTAAGCGGAAACACGGGAAATAAGCCAAGACATAAGAATGTAATTAAAGGCAATATTTATTCCCATTTTTCTATTGACGGGAAGAAAATCACGCTCAAAGCGATCAATACCGAAGATGAGCTTATTAGGGAAATTCCCATTAAATAATTGCAATAAAACAATGCCTATTGATCTGTTAATTAATTTAGGAATTCCAAAACAATACGCAGGCGATGTTTTAGTGGTGCTATTGTACGTTTTAGCGAGTGTCGGTGTGACAATATTTATAAAAAAGAGAGATCTCGGTGCACTTCTTTTCTCCCTTTACATTGCTTATGCGATTGTTATGGAAACATTTTTTGAATTTGCCCAAAGTCCAACTGCCAAAGCTGTCATTTTAATTATTTTAATTTTTTTGTTATTTGCACTCATCAAGCATTATGTCAGAATGAAAATAAGCGGTGGCAAAGTTATTGTTTGGGTAAAAACTTTGCTGATCGCATTGTCAATTGTCGGTTTGCTTGCCAGCATTGTTCTTCAATGGCTGCCGGCGTCAATGTTAAAAGAATTTTTTACCGCCTTTTCATCCGAGATCTTTCTTTCCAAGGAAGCTCAATTGATCTGGATGATCGTGCCGCTTGTTCTCATTTTTATGTTAAAACATAAACAAGGAGCGTATTGATCTGGTATTATCAAGGCTTGCTTTTTCTGCTGTTTTGTGATACGATCAATCGGTTAGCTAAGGCAAGTTTTAATTTGGTTGAGATTTTTTATGAACAAAAAGGGGGCTTTTAAGATAAGCACAATATTAATGGTTTTTACTCTGGTAAGTATTCTTGCCGGTTTTTTGTTTTTCAGATTTGGAGGAATTGAAATGATCAATAAGAAAGCCGTTATTGTCAACTCGCTTTCAGCCTTTGAGAAAGTTATAAGGCTTCTTCCCGTTGAAAAAGACACTAAAAAAGAGATCAAAACGGTTGACAAGCTTGTGGAAGCGTTTATGCGGCAAGATAATGTAGAACGGTCTTATTTGGTTCTTCTGCAGAATGATATGGAGCTTCGACCGGGAGGCGGATTTCTTGGCCAATACGCAGTGGTAAAAGTAAAAAATGGTGAAGTGATCTCAACTTTTGTTGAAGATGCAAATCTCCTTGATGAAAGAATTCATGCCAGAGTTACTCCTCCGTATCCCTTTCGCCGGATGATGAGCATCAAAAAATGGAAATTTCGCGATTCAAATTTCTCGCCCGATTTCTCTGAAAATGCTGAAAAAGCGAAGTACTTTTATCGTTTAGCGGGAAGATCAAATAATTTTGATGGTGTTGTTTCTATCAATTCAAGTGTCCTTGATAGAGTTCTTGGGCTTACCGGGCCGGTCAATGTTCCTGGATATGGCGTTTATACGGCCGGTAGCGCAGTAATTAAATTAGAAGACCAAATTGAACGCCCATATCTGGCTAATCCCGATTTGGACACTAGAAGCAGAAAATACGTTTTGAAAAAAATGGCGCCGATTATTATTGATGATCTTTTTACGCTGGGAAATATTAAGAAAGTGGCCGATTTTGGCCTTGAAGAGCTTCGAAGCAAAGATGTCATGCTGAATCTTAAAGATCCGGAATTGCAAAAGCTGGTAGAGGATGTGCATTGGGGAGGCAGAGTTGCTGAAAAGTGGAACGGAGATTATTTAATGCTTATTGACGCGAATATGGGCGCGTTAAAATCCGATTACTACATGAAGCGGGATGTTGTCTACACAGTTGACCTTACCGCGGAAAAGCCGATAGCGACCATCGAATACACCTATACTCATACTGCCACTCACGGAAACTGGAGAACAAGTGATTACCATTCTTATTTGCGCGTGTATGTTCCAAAAGGCTCGAATTTGCTCGAGCGTAAAATGGTGAGTTATCCGAATGTACAGGAGGAATTCGATAAAACATATTTTGGCTTTATAGCGCATACGCTGATCGGCAGGCAGACAAAAGCAGTCATTAAATATGAACTGCCCGAAAGTGTTAAAAACGATTATGAGCTATTGATCCAAAAGCAATCAGGTGTCGGTGATATTCCCGTCAAAGTTCACATTATTTCACCCAAAGGAGATTTTATTCAGGAAACAGTTTTAAAAAAGGACGCAAAGTTTGAACTTAAATAAAAGAGAATCATCTTCAAAGATCAATTTCTAAGTCCCGTATTTTTTCACTTGTTGGCAGATATTCATTACACAATCTCAGTAAGGGGTTGTTTTTTGAAATATTCAATTGACAAGAATTTTTTTTTGTGCGACATTCAGTTAAGCTCCTAAAAACAAAATATTTATCCATGTTCACGTTCCATTAATATCTTTAAATGAGAACAGTCCCAAAATACTAAAAAAGAAAGAGGAGGCAGAAAATGCCAACAATAACAACGAATGAGCATACGGTTAAAATACATTCTGTGGCGTTATTAACGGATCTTGGCACGAAGGATTGCTCCGCGGCTTCTTTAGAAGCTATGATTCTTCGCAAAAATTTTGGCATTAGAGTGATTCATATGAGCCATGCCGTACCCAGCGGAAGTGTTTCCACTGCCGCAATGTTCTTGGAGGTAAATTATCGGAATTATCCGGGAGGCACAGCCTTTGTGGCAATTGTTAATTCGGAAGCAAACAAGAATAGCAGAATTATTTTTGCTCGGTGTAGTGAGTATTATTTCATCGGACCGGATAATGGGATCTTCACTCGTGTGTTCGAAAGGACACGTCCACACCAGATCATCGAACTTAACCAAAAACGCCTTCACTCTGAAGATATTTCAAATATGATCATCTCTGCGGCAGTTTTGTCTAACAGATTTTTGTTAAGTGACTTGGGTGAAGATACCTTTGGAGATTCAATCGTGAAGCTTGATCCGTTTACAACCATTCAGGATGGGAAACTGGTAACTGAAGTTCTTTGTATCAACAACAGGGGAGATCTAATTATTGGGTTAACCGAAAAAGAACTTAAAGGGTTTACTAACGGCAATAGTGTCGGGATCATTGGTAACAGTGTACGTTTTGGCAATTTTGCCAATAACAGCTCAAAACTGTCTCAATATGTTCCTAGGCTATTATTCAATGGAAGTTTCGGTAAATATGGTGTAATGGCCATGAAGAAAGGTAGTACAAAGGATTTCTCTGGGGCGAGCATAGGAACGAAAGTGACAATATCCAATATTAAGCAGGACCAGCAATAATTGTTGAAACAAGAGATCCGGTGGCGGAAAATCGTCATCGGATCTTACATTTTTCACAGGCCTATTTACTGGTAAACAAGCAGAAAAAATAGATCTCCAAATACAGGCATAGTTGTGTTTCTGCAAAAAAGCTGTTAGTATTCTTTACAAGAACAAATACTTGTTCTCAAACACAAAACAAAGGAGGGACTAAACCGAAACGGTTTAGTCGTTTTTGTAACAGTTTTTTGACAATCTAAAACGGGTAAAAGCGAAGGAGGGAATGACCATGCTTAGTACCATAACTTTACCGAAAGTTATTATTGATTCACATTGTCACGGAAGAGACTTAAAACAGAGTTATAAAACAACGATTTTGCAGGTTTTAAGGGAGGCTCGGAGATCAAGCATTAGTATTACTGCTTTTATGCCAAATACCAATCCTGCAATTACAACTGTTTCCGTGCTGGAAGATTACACTAGACGAATGAAAACTGCGCGAAGATCACTGGGATTACCTCATGAACAATTAGTGTATTTTGGCGCGACAGACTATAATCTTAAGCAATGCGATGAAGCTCTGGATCATCCAAGCGTAGTTGGGATTAAAGATTATCCCATTGGCGAAGAAGGAAAATCAGTAACAACAGGTTCCCATATCGGAGTTGCGAATGACGATACGATTTTTGATCTTTTGCGGCTCGTCCGCGAAAAGAATAAAGTCATTGCATTTCATTGTGATGATCCTTCTATAATCAAAGAGGAAGGAAAACACACGATTCGAGCAGAGACAGAATATATTAAGCGCGTGCTTTCGATCGCAAGGCAGGTGCCAAATGCCAAAATTGTTATTTGCCATGTTTCTTCAAAGGAAAGCGCACAATTGGTTCTTAGCGCACAAAAAGATGGAATAAAAGTAGCCATGGAACTTATGCCGCAATATTTATGGTTTGATGCGGAAGGCACGAACTGGAATCCGGAACTTGATCCGGTATTCTATCACTGTTTCAATAATCTGCGCACAAGCCAGGACAGAGAATTTCTTATTAAACTGTTAGCATCTGATAATCGAAATATACTGATTGCTTCAGACAGTGCGTGCCATACCAAGGAAGAAAAACTCAAAAATAAATTTGGCGGAATTCCATCAAATCAGGAAATGGTTCCGGTTATTATCACTCTGGCAAAAAAGTTAAATCTTTCGGATGAACGCGTCGCACAGTTATTGTCGTTTAATGCCAGCGATTTTCTTGGGATTCCGGTTTCAAGAGAGCTTGTGACTGTTCATGTCCGGCAAAAGATCGATGATCTGAAATATAATCATGGCGCGGTTGTTAACCCATGGAAAGGAACAAAATTGTTTTTTCCTTGTAAAAAAACTAAATGATATTGAGAGGATAATTGGAGGAAAATATGAAAAAGACTAACTGCCATAAAGCAAGAATGAAAAGTTGCGAGAAAGTAAGAAAAGAGGTAAACGTTTTTCTACTGGAATTAGAGCTGGATCACAACACAGCTTTTACAGCGGGCCCAGGGCAATTCATTGTTTTGGCGCCACTTAATAACCGATCAGTAATGTCGCGGCCTTTTTCCGTGGTTGATGTTGACGGCAATATCGTATCGGTTTTGATTGAAGTTGTAGGCGAAAATACGAGAGCCTATTCGCGACTTAAATCAGGAGATACAATTGAGATTGCCGGTCCTCATGGTTCAGTGATTCCAATTGAGAAAGAAGTAAGCAGTTATATTCTGGTTGGAGGAGGCATCGGAGGAATTGCTTTGATTCTACTCGCTAGAGAACTAACAGCGCAAAAAAAGAAATTCGTGATTTTGCTTGGCGCAAAAGATATAACGCAGATTCCAGGAATTGATTTTTTTATGCGTTATG
>DAOUPS010000103.1 GCA_030626045.1 bacterium
GACATGTTATTGATGACGCAGAGCTTGTAGGATTATACTCCAGAAGCCGTGAATTCGGAAGCAAGAAATTTTAAATTTATCCCACTATCTGGAAAAAGTTTCCAAGACCAAATTTACTGAGTGCTATACCAAATAAAAAATATGCCAGCAGTCTCACTAAACTTAAAAAAGAATGGATAAGCATGGGCAAATACAATGCGTGATGTTTGACATTGGCAAAACCTTAGTTGGCTTTGATCTGTTTATCTTTGCCAAAAAGATGCGGCCATATTCCAAACTCAAACCGCAAGAAATTGTAAAACTTGTTTTCAAAGAAAAACCGTATTTTTTATTTGAAAAAGGAATATTAAACAGTGAAGATTACATCAACGAGGTGTCAAAAAATATTGAAGCCAATGGTCTATCTCACGATATTTTTATTGAAGCTTTTACGTCAGTATTTTTTCCGAATACCGGAATTAGATTGGTTCTGAACGGGCTTCAGAAAAAGGCAAGACTATTTTTGATCTCTAATATATCTAAATTGCATTGGGAAAAATATTTTCGGGATCATCCCATTATCAAAGATTTTTTTCCGGAACCCCGGCAACAAATATTGTCATTTCAAGTCGGATGGAGAAAGCCGGATGGGCGCATTTTTCGAGAAGCTGTAAAAAATGCCGGCATACAGGCAAATGAGGCGCTTTTTTTTGATGACAAACAAAAAAATATTGACGGATTCAAAAAAATTGGCGGCAACGCGCAGTTATATGATTGTACGCAGAACTCAATCGATGAACTTCTTGTGTGTTTACGAAATTATAAAGTAATCTCATAAACTGCAAGGAATAGTAAATGACAGAAACAGAACAGAATTGCTTCCAAAATACAAAAGCGCGTGTAACGCGCTATTTTTATGGTTTTTTAGCGACAAAAATATTTTTGAGGGTAAGATCTACTTCACTTTACTCATTGTTTTAATGCAACGCGTGCATATCTTTAATCTCTTTCCATCAATTTTTTTTGTTTGCAGGTTTACTTTAAATTTTCTCTTGGTGGCAATGTTTGAATGTGATCTGGAATGTCCGGATCGCGCCTTTTTGCCACAAATGTCACAACGTGCCATGATCAAGTCTTGAATGGTTATAAAATGTAGTGTAAACTTAACAAGTAATAAAATATCAAAAAAATGCGATTTTGTCAATTATATTAAATGTGCCTCGACTAATATCTTTTATTCGTAATGATTTCAAATGGACATAATTCTTCAGATCGTAATTCTCATTTTTTCTGTTGTCATTCATGAAGTTTCACATGGCTATGCAGCATATTTTCTTGGGGATCCAACTGCAAAATATGCCGGAAGACTCAGTTTCAATCCGTTAAAACACCTTGACCCATGGGGTTCGGTTATAATTCCCCTGCTTTTGATAGTATCAAACGCAGGAATAATATTTGGCTGGGCGAAACCTGTACCGTACAACCCGTACAATTTACGAAATCAAAAATATGGTTCCGCAATAGTAGGCGCCGCCGGGCCGTTATCAAATTTAGCGCTGGCGCTTATTGCCGGTGTTTTAATGCGAACTTTCTTGGTTTTGGGGATTCAGGACGGATTTTTCCTGCAAATACTTGCAACAGTGATTCTGATCAATATTCTTCTATTTGTTTTCAATCTTTTACCAATTCCGCCGCTGGATGGTTCGAAAGTACTTTTTGCCGTTTTGCCGGTGTCAGAGCATACAAAAATGGTGCTTGATCAATACGGATTTGTTATCTTGTTAGCTTTCATATTTCTTTTTTCAACTGTACTGCAGGCAATAATATTTTTTGTACTACAATATTTTACTCAGTTTGTTATAGGCATTAGTTTAATGGATTTTGTTAACTTTTAGCTATAAGGGACTGTTTAAACTTTCTTTGACATAAAATTTGACATAAAATTTTCTTTGCTTGACAAAATAAGGGAATGGCGATACTCTTATCTTGTATTCCACAGACTTTGGGTGCAGCCGACTAGGTTGTATAAATCCCAAATAGGAATAAGGAAAATTATCATAAAATTCCATCCTTATTTTTTGTCTGCGGAAACGCAGATTTTTGTTTTATTTATTCAGCCAAGCAACTTATTAATTAAGGGATTGTTCCCATAAATGAATGTAGCAAATGTTAACACAAAAGCAGAAAAAAGAAATCGTAGAAAAGTTGTCGGAAGATATTGAAAAAAGCCAAACGACGGTTATTTGTGATTATAAAGGGATGACAGTCCCTGAGATCAGCGAGCTGAGAAATGAACTTAGAAAAAATAGCGCGTTGATGCAAGTTGCCAAAAAAACGCTTATACGAATTGCTTTCAAAAAGACTGACTCCGCTCTCGATCCTTGTGATATGGACGGACAGCTGGCGGTTGTTTATGGCGGAGACAATGAGATCTCATCGCCAAAAGCATTGTATGAATATTCCCAAAAAAATGAGAGGCTCAAGATACTGGCCGGAATTTTAGATGGAAAAGTTCTTAGCATCGAAGACATAGAAAATCTTGCGAAATTGCCGTCCAGAGAAGAATTACTCGCAAAAATTGTTGGAAGCATCAACTCTCCAATATCCGGTTTTGTGAATGTTCTGGCTGGAAACGCGAGAAATTTTGTTGGCGTTTTGAGTGCAATAAGAGAATCAAAAGAGAATGCGGCGAAATAATACTTACATTTTTTGTTTAGCAGCTTCTATAATTAATTATACTAATATTTACACAAATGGCAGAAGAAAAAAAAGTTTCAGGGACTGAAAGCAAAAAAGTCTCAGAAGAAGCAAAAGACGAGACCAAGGAAGTCGAAGTTCCTAAAAAATTCAAGAGCATTGTTGAAGAAATCGAAAAAATGAGTGTTCTTGATCTGGCGGAATTGGTAAAGATCCTTGAAGATAAATTTGGTGTTTCCGCGGTTGCTCCCATGGCGGTTGCCGCTCCTGTAGCGGCTGGTGAAGCGGCTGAAGGCGAAGCCGAAGAAAAAGCGGAGTACGATGTTGAACTTGTGGCTGTCGGCGATTCCAAGATCAATGTAATCAAAAAAGTCAAAGAAATAACAGGAGTCGGACTTAAAGATGCGAAAGACATGGTTGATGGCGCACCCAAGGTTATTAAAGAGAAAGTAGCCAAAGAAGAAGCGGAAGAATTTAAAAAAAGGCTTGAAGATGTAGGAGCCACAGTTGAGTTGAAATA
>DAOUPS010000065.1 GCA_030626045.1 bacterium
ACAAGAGCGGGAAATTTTAATTAAGCTGAACAAACCGCAATTGGAGTCTTACGGCATAACACAAAATCAAATTACGCAAATTTTGCGCGGAGAAAATATTAATTTATCCGGCGGATTTGTAGAACAGGGCTTGCAAGAACTTTCTTTGCGCACGGCAGGGAAATATAAGAATCTGGAAGAAATAAAGAATACAGTTATCGTTATTAGGGAGGATACTCCAGTTTATTTAAAAGATGTGGCGGAAGTTATTGATACTCACAAAGAACTGAGAAGCTATTGCCGCACCAATGAAAAGGATAGTATTTTATTGTTGGTGGCAAAACAATCCGGAGCTAATACTTCCCAAGTTGCTAAGGAAGTTAGGCGGGAATTGCCGAAATTAAGAAAAAATTTGCCCCAAGATATTGATTTTAATTTGGTAATGGACCAAAGCCGTTTGATCAAAACTTCAACCAGTTCCGTAGCCCAAAGCGGTGTAATTGGGGGATTATTAGCAATACTGATGATCTATTTATTTCTGCGAAATTGGCGTCCGACCATGACTATTGCTTTAGCTATTCCCTTATCGCTAACTGCCACTTTTATTCCTATTTACGTGGTTGGCTATACTTTAAATCTTATGACTTTAGGCGGGTTAGCTTTAGGCATTGGGATGTTGGTGGATAATGCAGTGGTAGTAATTGAAAATATTTACAGACATTTGGAAAAAATCGGAAAGCGGCGGAAAGCGGCTATCATTGGCTCTAAAGAGGTTGGAATGGCCATTACAGCCGCTACGCTAACTACTATTGCTGTATTTCTGCCAATGTCTTTTGGCGCCGGCATTACAGGACAAATATCGCGAGGATTGTCTCTAACAATTATTTTTTCTCTGGCTTCCTCTTTATTTGTGGCTTTAACCTTAGTGCCGATGATCGCCTCTAAAATTTTTAAAAAAAGAGAGCGAGCCGAAGATTATAAAAAAGCATCAGGCGAACGGCATTTTGAAAAAATCCAGAAAGCTTACAAAAAAGTTTTAATTTGGTCATTGAATAATCGTCTTAAAACCATGGCTTTTACAATCGGTTTGTTGATCAGCACTATTGCTTTGGTTCCGTTTGTCGGAACTGAATTTATGCCTGTTAGCGACCAAAGTATGATGTTATTAGGAGTGAAAATGCCTGTTGGCGCCTCTCTGGAGGAAACCAATAAAGTCATTAGCCAAATAGAAAATGATCTGGTTGACACCGATGGAATATTGGCTATCACCAGTTTTGTCGGTTTAGATGAAGCTAGTAGAAGCGAGAGTATTGGCTTGGGACTTGGATCAGCCGGTATCAACGAGGCTCAAATTTTTATTAGATTAAGAGATAAAAAAGATAGGACATATTCAGCCGAAGATATTCAGGAAACAATAAGAAAAAAACTTCCTAAAATAAGAGGATTGGAAATAAGTTTTACGGATATGAGTAAAATTTTGATCAGTGGCTCAAGTTTTCCGGTAGAGATCAAAATATTTGGCAAGGATCTGGATATTTTAAAAAATACGGCTGACGAGATCGCGCTAAAAATTGATGGTGTGGAAGGTGTGCGCGATGTAGATACCACTTTAAGCCAAGGTAAGCCGGAATTGATCATCAACATTGACAGGGAGAGAGCTTCTTATTTAGGGTTAACAGTCGGGCAGATCGGTTCAGCTGTAAAAGATTCTATGCAAGGATCGGTGGCCACCCAGTTACGCCAAGGTGGAGAAGAAACGGATATAAGAGTTCGTTTTGATAAAATTTATAGAGATGATATTCAACAGATAGAGAACTTAACAGTTACAACTCTGACAGGAATTCAAGTTCCTTTAAAACAAGTGGCTAAAATTTCCAAAGGCGAGGGTCCGGTAAAGATCAACCGCGAGAGTCAATTAAGGGTAGTGGCGGTAACGGCTAATGTTCTTGACAGGGACATTGGAAGCGTGGTGGAAGACATAAAAAGCAAATTAAGTGATTACGAGCTGCCTTCAGGATATTTTGTGGAATACGGAGGATCTTACAAGCAGATGCAAGACACTTTTAGCACTTTAGGTTGGGCACTGGTGTTAGGAATTTTGCTAGTTTATATGGTGATGGCTTCGCAGTTTGAGTCGCTGGTTCATCCGTTTATTGTAATGTTTGAGATCCCGCTAGCTTTTATCGGTGTGGGACTGGCTTTATTTATTACCGGGCAAACTTTGTCTTTACCGTCCTTTATGGGGACAATTATGCTTGTGGGCATTGTGGTGAACAACGCTATTGTTTTGATCGACTATATCAATCAATTGAGGAAAAAGGGTATGGATAAATTCGATGCTTTAGTTGAAGGCGGAACTACTCGGTTGCGCCCGATTTTAATTACTTCTATCACCACTATGTTGGGAATGCTGCCTATGGCTTTGGCCAGACAAGAGGGCTCTGAAATGATGCGGCCTATGGCAATTGCTGTGATTGGCGGATTATTGATCTCCACTGTTTTAACGCTTGTGGTTATCCCTGTAGTTTATAGTTTAGTGGAAAAATTTTCAAAGCGGGCTTATGTGAGAGTTGGAAGAATAGTTAATGGTTCAGAATAAGCATTCTATTTGCATAGAGTATTTATTAATGTGAAAGATTTTGTGCCACAATAACTATCACTCTTGTTTTTATATGCTATAATGGAACTGTCTTCAGGTTAACATCTTGTCAAAAGTTATCCAAAGTACTCGGATTGTGTTCTTCAAGAACAATGTGATCCCGAATGCTCGGGAACAAAATTTTCCGATTTTTGCAATGCCTGCCTGCCTGAATGTACCGTTCGACAGAAGCGGGTTTGACGAGGCAGGAAACTAACCACGCCGCTCGCGAGCGGCGCAGCCAGATTGGAAATAAACCAATAATAAACCAATAAAATAATATTTTGAGAGGAGGTGGGCTTAATGGGTGAAAATTATTATCTTAACGCAGCAGTCGATTCGAATTTTAATCCCCAAATAGGCGGGCAAATAGGCGGGCCTGGCACCGAAACGATTCTCGCGATTCTCGCTGGTATTTTTTTGTTTATGTCGTTTATTTTGCTGGCGCTCCATATCTATTTGGCGATTTCGCTTATGAAAATAGCGAAGAAATCCAATACTTCTAACGCATGGCTTGCTTGGATTCCGATACTGAACGTAATTCTTATGCTACAAATAGCCAAGAAGCCTTTATGGTGGTTTTTTCTGTTTCTTGTTCCGATAGTTAACATTATTTTCTCGGTTCTTGTATGGATAGAAATTGCCAAGGCAGTCGGCAAGCCGGAATGGTGGGGAATTCTCATCATCATTCCATTTGTAGGCATTGTTGTTCCTGGATATCTGGCTTTTTCCAAAAGTGATCAGAATATTTCTCCGTCAGAGCAGAATAGTGGCCAAGAGGGACAAATTGGACAGCAGAAATCTGTTAATGAAGCAAATAATACTAAAGATGCCGATTCTGACCGGCAATAACACAGCAATTTCTAACAATTTTAGTTGAAACGTGGCTTTTCAAGCAGTTGTTTTGTTTTATATTATCATTGTTATTTTACCCGTTCTTTTTTGGATCTGGTTTTTTCGGTGCCTAGACAAAAAAGATCCCGAGCCAAGATCATTACTGGTAAAACTTTTCAGGTTGGGATTTATCGCAATATTTTTAGCGTTTATTATTGAGATCGTAGTTGACAGGGCGCTCACAGTCGATCAAATAACTGAACGTTATATGGAAAGCGGAGCTCCGATACTAGATGGAGCATTCTTACTTGTTTTACTGTCTTTTTTTCTCGCTGGTCCGATAGAAGAGTTAATGAAGTATCTTATTCTCAAGCGTGCCATATTTCGTAATCCGCATTTCAATCAGGTTGCCGATGGTATAATTTACGGCGTAACGCTCGCGCTCGGTTTTTCATTTATCGAAAATACAGGATATTTTATTGACCTATATTCTACGCTTCCCAATGAAGAATTTGTGATCATTACTGTTATCCGCGGAATTTCAACAACACTGCTTCATGTCGCAGTGACAGGAATCATGGGATTATATCTGGGCTGGGAAAGGTTTTCAGGGAATAAAACATCATTTCTTTCACTGAAAGGCGTTGCCATTGCCGCATTATTGCATGGACTCTACAACGTTTTTGTGCTCTTCCCGTATGGTATTTGGATCAATTTTTTCTTTGTTGTTTTTATTCTTGGATTTTTAATTTACGAATTTCGCAGAAAACAAGTTACCAAGATTTGGTTTCAAACAGTCAGCAACAAGGAATAGCCTCAACGCAATAAAATGTCTAAAACCGGTGTACCAGTGTATGGGGACTGTTCCTGAGTTAAACTAGTTTTGAAATATCTCATATTAACTGCGAATTATGTGAATGAAACACAGGGATAAAAGCGAGATCGTGAAGGCAATAAAAAAAGGCGCAATCGGTATATTGCCAACAGATACTGTGTACGGGATCGTATGCGGTGCGTTTAATGAGGGAGCAGTTGAGAGAATGTACGGTATTTGTAAGCGCGATGCTAAAAAACCTTTTATTGTTATTTTGGCAAACAAAGAAGATCTTTCCCGCTTTGGTGTTTCGTTGGACAAAAAAGCGGAAAAGACTATCGAACGTATTTGGCCGGGCAAAGTGAGTATCGTAATGAATTGCAACTGTGTCCGCTTTGACTATCTTCATTGTGGCGGAAATTCCATAGCATTTCGCGTACCTGACAGTACAACTTTAAGAGAATTACTTGAAAAAACCGGTCCTCTTGCCACAACAAGCGCCAATTATCAAGGCAAAAGAACAGCCCAAACAATTAAAGAGGCAAAAAAGTATTTTGGGAGATCAGTCGATTTCTATGTCGATGGAGGAAAACGCGAGATTGTTCCGTCAACAATGATAAGGATCGAGAATAACGATTTTAAGTTGATACGCGAAGGAGCTGTTAATATTAATAATTTAAAACATGAAAATATCCAGTCCTTCCTTTAAAAACAATAAAAGTATACCGGCAAGATATACCTGCGACAGCCATAATATAAATCCGTCGCTGGCAATTGGGGATGTTCCTGAGAATACACAAAGTCTTGTTCTTATCGTTGATGATCCGGACGCGCCTTCAAAAGTATGGACTCATTGGACGGTGTGGAATATTGATCCGCGAATTGGGCGAATTGGGAAGGGAAGTGCTCCCGAAGGCGCGATTGAAGGAACGACGGATTTCGGAGTTACCGGCTACGGAGGCCCGTGTCCGCCCTTTGGCGAACATCATTATTATTTCAGGCTATATGCGCTTGATCGCGTACTCGATCTAAAAAGTGGGGCGAAAAGAGAGCAGCTGGACGAGGCGATAGAGGGACATGTTATTGATGACGCAGAG
>DAOUPS010000031.1 GCA_030626045.1 bacterium
AGTGTGTATGAAATTGACAAATATGAAAAATATACAGGCAGGCCGAGCTTTGAACCGACGAAAGATAAAGGCGCGGTTGTTAAACAATTTATTGCCGAAAACAATATTTCACTTCAAGGGTCACTCGGTATCGGTGACACGGAATCCGACGCGAAATTTCTTGAGCTTGTTGACAGGCCCATTGCGTTTAATCCCAATCTTAACTTGAAAAAAATTGCCGAGAAAAAAGGATGGGAAATCAAAGTTGAAAAGAAAGATGTTCTCTACGAGATCAAACCGGAATAATTATTAAAGTAAACTATTCTATCGATCTTAAGTAATAACAGGACTGTTGCCAGATCAACTCATACTGTTCTATCTATCCTACCTACCGGCAGGCAAGCGATGAGGCAGGAAGCTGGCCCTGTCGCTCGCGAGCGACAGGACTGGCCACCTCGCGAGCGACGTAACTGGTCTGGGAATAGCTCCATCAACCATTTGTGAACAATTTTTTTGAGTTTTTTATTGAACGCTTGTTATGGCTTTGGCTGCCGATCTATGCACTCTACCGAGTTCTTAAAGATCTTATTAATGACATTGAGAACGGTGAATCAGTCTAGAGCCCCATATACTGCTGCAATTTCTTTTTCAGAGGCGGACAAGCATATTTTGGCTGTTCCGAGTGGCTCGGGATCGCAACGGAAGAAGGCTTTCGGATAAGCTCTTAGAACCATGAAAAAAACTAATGCATTTAAAAATGTTGTTATATATTGGATTCCGGTTCTGGCATGGGCCGGGCTTATTTTTTGTTTATCGGACATATCGGAATTAAAAACTGGCTTGAGCACTCCTTACGAGATTATTGTCCGCAAGATTACTCACATGCTTGAATTTGGAGTTCTATCCGTACTGGTAATGAGGATTGCGTACAAGAGATACGATATTTCACTCGCAATTTCTTTTTTAACGGCTTTGGTTGTAGCAATGTTGTATGCCATTAGCGACGAATTTCATCAGATATTTGTTATCGGACGCGATGGAAATATAAAAGATATCTTTGTTGATCTTCTTGGGGCGTATATATTTTTGCATCTTGCAGTGGTGGGATACTCAAGGCACGTTACCAAAAAAACTATATCCAATATTTTAATTGCGATCGCATTTTCCATTTCTCTTGTATTTATGCTGGTTCAAGAGTCGACCAAAGCGCAAGAAATGCGGCTTCAGCAAGAAATTTCACGTACGGATAATAATTTAACAAAAGAAAAATTTGATCCAAGCCAAAGTGGCGCGCAAGCAACTATTGAAAAACAAAGAAAAGAAGAAGAAAATGCTCAAGCAGAGAAAAAGGAAACTGAAAATCTTGAAATAATGAAAAGTATAGAGAATATTGAATATCAACTTCCGTCAAGTGTTCTTGTTGATGTGCCATTTTCTCCGCAGGCGCCATTTGGAGTTTGGGATGATGTTCATGAAGAAGCGTGCGAGGAGATGAGCTTGATCATGGTCAAATATTATCTAGACGGCAATATTCTTACACCCGCCATTGCGGAAAAAGAGATCCAGGACATGAAAAAATTCCAACTAAAACAGTACGGGCATTATAAAGACAGCTCCATGGAAGAACTTGTTAAAATTGCTGAAGAATATTACGGTATACGCGATCTCAAGGTCGTTTATGATTTTGACGAACATGAAATAAAAAAACAGCTGGCGCGTAAAAAACCGATTATCGTGCCAACTGCCGGTCGGCGATTAGGAAATCCCAATTTCACACATCCCGGACCGCTTTACCATAATCTGGTGCTTATCGGCTATAATAAAAATAATATTATTACCAATGATCCAGGAACAAGAAAAGGAAAGCAGTATCCATACTCGGTAGATATCCTTTATAGTGCTATCCATGATTTCGAAGAAAGCAAAGAAAAGATCGAACAAGGCAGGAAAGCCATGATTATACTGGAGTAAAAGGAATATCTATTTGACAGGCAAAGGCGATACAGTATAATTAGATGTAAATAAGAGCACTGCTTTAAATAAAAGAATAAAATCAAATCAAATGAAAAAAGTAATTGTAATCGTGGGGATTATAGTGATTCTCGCAGTCGCAGCTTTTTTGGTGAGCAAATATAACGGGAATTTATCAACGCAAATTGCCAAAGAAAAAGATCCTGTTAAATCCGGTCATATCAAAAAAGAAACATCTAAATATCCCCAGAGTTCAGAAGAAAGAGCCGAAAGCGCGATTGAGTCGGTAGTTAAAAGCACGCAAGAGAAAAGAGAAATTATCGGAGTAGTTAAAACAATTACCGATCCCAAAAAATATGACGTCAGATATCTTGAAATTCGAGTCAGCGTGATAAATATAGAGCAAGTAAAAAATGTTGATTTTACAAAACACTCAGCCGAGTTGCCGATGGTTCAAGAAGTTTTTAAGGTTGCAGTTGATAACAGTACAAAACTAGTGAAAATAAAAGACAAAAGCGAGATAAAGCCGGGCTCAATGGTCAGAGTTGTATCGGGCAGAAGTATTTATGAAATGAAAGAATTCTCTGCCATTGAGTTGGAAGTTATTTCAACGCGGTAGAATGTTCTGTCAACAAAATACATAAAAAAACAAATGGAAAATATCCATAAAGTATCGAAGGTCATTCAACATCCCCTCATTTTTTTAGGATTGTTGTTTTTATTGGTACTCATTTCTTCAAAAGCCAGTGCCGCCGAGCCGCAAATTACTTTTACGGCTGATCCGGAGAGCGTAGTTTCAGGAGAGTCCTCAACGCTCACGTGGAACGTAACAGATGCCGTAAGCTGTACGGCTTCGGAGTCGTGGGGTGGCGATAAAGAATTTACCGGAACATTCAATACGGGATCGATCTCGGAATCTCGAGCTTACACTTTAACGTGTTTTGGATCTGAAAACGAAGAAGCTGTAAGTCAAGTTGTCATTAATTTGCTGCCGAAACTTACGTTTGAAGCAGGTACATACGTTGTTGACTACAGTACTTCCGCGAATCTTACTTGGACGTATGAAAACACAACAAGCTGCACTGCTTCCGGAGCATGGGAAGGAGAAAAAGAACTTAATGGAACATACAATACCGGGAATCTGATTTCAACAAAAACATATCTTCTTATATGTTCAGGTGATGGCGGAACTGTTGAAAAATCGATCAAAATAGATGTGGGATCACTTATGGATGCACCGGAGTTATCATTTCTTGCGGATGAATATTCTCTTGAATATCAAAAGTCTACAACATTGTATTGGAACGCTCAAAACGCGACAATCTGTACTGCATCGTCTGCATGGTCAGGCGGAAAACCGTTTTCAGGAAATCAAAACACCGGTAATTTGACATCTTCAAAACAATATATTTTGGAATGCGTTGGAGAAGGGGGAAGCGTTGCAAAAATTGTGAACATTACAGTCGCGCCTAAACCTACATTTCCTGTTGAGCTTACATTTACTGCCGATGAGTACAATCTTAATTACGAAGATTCAACGACGCTACATTGGGAAACGCTTCACGCGAACAGTTGCAAGGCATTCGAGGGTTGGTCAGGAGACAAGCCTGTAAGCGGAATGTTTGATACGGGAAAGTTAGTTTCCAATAAAACGTACAAACTTGAATGTGTTGGTGATGGAGGCTCTGCCAATCAAAATATTGTTATTAATGTTGGTCCAAATCCTCATCCTTCGCCAACACTGGAATTTTCCGCTGAATCAGTGATAGTTCCTTTTAATACAGGGACGACGCTGAATTGGAGCACAACTAATGCCAATATTTGTGAAGCAATAATAAGTGATTGGCCAGCAGCAGAACTGCCTCTTTCTGGGAGTTATGATACCGGCAAACTGCTTTCTGACAGCACATATCGTATATCTGCGCATGGTCTGGGGGGCGCTGTTTTCGGTTTTGTCAATGTTTTAGTTAATGACCCCCTAGAACCTCCCGCCGTGAATTTCTGGGCCGATGATTATACTATACCATATAATTCCGGAACAACACTTCGTTGGACATCAGAATTTGCTGACTGGTGCACCGGGAACGAAAACCCGGTGCAAGCCAATGGCAACTTTGATACGGGAAATCTTCTTAACAATAGAGCTTACACGCTTGAGTGCGGAAACGCGGCCGGCTCGACCGCAAAAGCTGTTTTAATTACTGTCGATATGACTGATGACCCGCCTACTATTAATTTATGGGCAGATGATTACGTCGTTAGTCATAATTCATCTACAACCATTCATTGGACAACCGAGAATGCTGATGCATGCGTATGGGACGACACAGGAGGAACAGAAACTGCCGGTTCAAGAAGTTCGGGAATAATATATTTATTTTCCAAAACATTCAGAATCGAGTGCATCGGACCCGGCGGTATTTCAGATGATACTATTACCATAGATGTTGACAAGAACACAATTCCGGCAAACCTACCGGGTGTTAATATTTGGGCGGACGAAACGGAATTTTTAGGTTCGGGCTCGACGAATGTCCATTGGACATCCTCAAATAATCCGGAAAAATGCACCGCTTGGGGTGCTTGGTCCGGCAATATTGCTTTTAATGGAACAATAGCGACCGGTGAATTTCATGAAGAAAGGACTTATGGCATTACTTGTGAAAATTCTGAAGGGGAGGCATCAGCGTCGGTAACTCTTCATATAACTAACCAACCAGATGTCAGTCTTGATTTTTGGGCTGATGAATATACTGTCGGCCATAATGGATATACCAATCTTAACTGGTACGTGAAAAACGCGAATGTTTGTACCGCAGGCAGCAATTGGGATGGCAATAAAGATGTTAACATAGAGAAATTTGAACAAGTCGGTCCTTTGCCAAATTATATGAATACGTTCACACTTACTTGCAGTAATTATTCCTCAACGGAATCAAAGGCTGTTGTTGTGCTTGCCGGGGATCCCCCTCCAGTTATCAGCTTTGATGCTCCATATAGGGTTGCCTACAACAATCCGGCCTTTTTAACTTGGAAAGCGGAAAACGCGGATTATTGCGACGTATGGTCGAATAACAGCAGTGAGCATACTTGGGTAGGGGAAAAACCGACAGTTGGCAATCAACTTTCATCAAATCTTAAAACTCAAACAACGTTTTATATTAAGTGTTTTGGGCCAGGCGGAAATAGGGATGAACACAGGACTGTGCGGGTCGGTTCTCAGACAGGCAATCCCCCTCAAATTAGTTTATGGGCCGATAATTATGTAGTAAGCCTTGGTGAAGAAATCAATTTTCACTGGACAACGATTGATGCAGACAAGTGTTATGGATGGGCATGGGGATGGAACGGAGAAGTATCAATAAATGGTTCCACAACTTTTGTTGCAACGAACCACATTACTTATTTTTACTTGACTTGCCATAATGATAACGGAGCAATTTGCGCATATGCTAAAGTTTTCCCTGGAACAGATATTCTCGAAATGCCGGCTGTTAGTTTATGGGCCGATAATTACATTGTTTCCTCTGGTGGCTCAACTGTAATTCGTTGGAGCGTCGAGAATGCTACTTCATGCGAAGCTTCGGGTGATTGGAGCGGAAGCAAGTCGAATGGCGGTGGGCAAGAATCTACCGGTCCGTTAGATTCCTCGAAACAATATATTTTAGAATGCAGTAATCCCGGCGGAGCATTGCAAACAAAATTAGATATTGGAGTTGGCGGGGTTGCTCCCGACCTAGCACTTGATTTCTGGGCTGACGATTATGATTTATCGATGGGAGAATCAACCACGTTGAGATGGCAATCTACCGGTGCCGTATCCGATTGTTATGTTACAGGCGCGACAACTTCCGATTGGAGCGGCGGAAAAATGTCGTCAGGCAGTGCGAAAGTAAGTCCAAATGAGACAAAAATGTATGAATTGACATGCGAAGGCCCAAGAGGATTTATTACGAAAAAAGTTAAAGTAATTGTCGCGAAGCTGCTTATATGTCCAAAGGATCCGATTATTACAAAGGACGCGAACCTTAATCTCAAAGCGTGGTATAAGCAGGACGCTGATGTGGGTTTCACGTGCGAAACTGCGGAAGGTGATATGAACGCGATCAATGTGACAGACGGTTACACCGAAGGGCTCATTCCGGGTAAAAACACGATTAAAAATATTGCAGAGTTTCTGGGTGTTAATTCAGCAACAGCGGCTTCGTTTTTTCCAACTGCCTGGAGCAGTGAAGATGATTCGATTGTTACCTCTCTTGGCGGAGGGGTTGTGCATGGCGCTGAATATACTTTAGGAACCCCTGTTATTGTATCGGCAATATACAAAGAAGCAACGGCAAAGGCGGGAGTATTAGTATTACCGCCTCCCGTGACCTGTTGGGAATGCACTGACAGCAAAGTTTGTGAACCGCAAGTGCATTATCCCGGGGATGGTCAATGCCCGGCAGGTTGGTTCGCTACGGAACAGCAGTGCAGAAAAGCGTGTAAAATTCCTACGAATTGGATCGAAGTGAATCCGTAAAGATAAAAACATAGAAAAATAAAAGAACGAAAAAGCGGAGAAGCGGGGAAAACAGCGGAGAACGGCAAGTAAGTAAGTATTGACACAGATCGAGTGATTTGATACAATCAGGATAAATCCTGAGACATTTTGAAAGGTCGGTGTCTAGATGGAATTGAGAGAATTAGAATTAACTGAATCTCAAAATGGAACTGAAAGATAAAGAATTTCTCGAGTACATCATCAAAGCTATTGTGGATGCCCCCGAGGACGTTAAAGTGAAGCGTGAAGTTGATGAACGTGGAGTACTTATTACGCTAAACGTCAATCCAAAGGACATGGGAATGATTATTGGCAGACAAGGGACAACCGCTAAAGCAATACGAACCTTACTTCGGGTTGTTGGTGCGCGAAACAATGCTCGCGTTAATCTTAAGATCAATGAACCTGAGGGTTCAGAAAGAGCTCAAGTTGAGCAAAAAGAGGAAGGCGAGAAGAGTATTGATGATATCGTGAATGACATTAAGTAAAGTCCGATAGAAGACTTTTTTATAGCTTAAAACCATGCTAATATGGAAGCATGGTTTTTAGTTTTACACTAGTCCACAACAACAAAATGACATTTCATATTATTACGATCTTTCCGGCGATCTTTACTTCCTATTTTCAGGAGAGCATTATTAAGCGTGCGCAGGACGAGGAAAAAATTAAAATAAAGATCTATGATTTGCGGGATTTTGCAAACGATGAACATAAAACAGTTGATGATGCACCGTATGGAGGAGGTCCGGGAATGGTCCTAAAAATCGAACCGATTTGGAAATGCGTAAAACACATACGTAAAAATATTACAAAAAACGGAAAAATGCGCATTATTCTCACCTCAGCAAAGGGAAGTGAATATACGCAAAAAACTGCGGAAAGGCTAAAGGGCTTGGATCATATTATAATCATTTGCGGGCGTTATGAAGGTGTTGATGAAAGAATTGCTGAATATATTGCTGATGAGGAAATGTCAGTCGGAAAATATGTGCTCACTGGCGGTGAAGTGCCGGCCATGGTAATTGTTGATTCGATCACACGCTTACTTTCAGGTGTTCTGGGAAATAAAGAATCACTTGTCCATGAGAGCAATGTTGTTGAAGATATATATGACTACCCTGCTTATACAAGACCCGAAAGTTTTCGAGAATGGAAGGTTCCTAGTGTACTTCTATCCGGTGATCATGAAAAAATAAGAAAGTGGAGAAAAGAAAAACTGAATAAATAACGGCTCTTACAAAATTTTAAGAACGTTCTGACTTCAAGACTATGACATGGTAAGTCGGAAAAATATGACTGAACAAAAACTACAAAGAAAGGCCGATCCGATCCTACTCGGAGTAGTGTTTGCACTGCTCGTTTTTGGCTTGGTTGTGATCTCGTCGGCCGGTATTGTTGTATCAAAAACTAAATTCGGTGATGAATATTACTACTTCAAGCATCAGCTATTTTTTGGAGTAATTCCCGGTCTTATCTGCCTTTTTATTGTCCAAAAAATACGCTACACATTCTGGAAAAAAATTTCCTTCCCGTTATTTATAAGTGCGCTTGTTTTATTGATCCTTGTTTTTGTTCCAGGTATTGGAATCAAGCTTCAGGGAGCCAGCCGATGGATAAATTTAGGGCCGATCTCATTTCAACCAACAGAAATGATAAAACTTACGATGATCATCTATTTGGGGTCGTGGATTGCCGCCAGAGGATCGAAACTTAAGGATTTTAAAGAAGGACTTATTCCATTTGCGGTTATTTTAGGTATTGTGGCTCTGCTTGTTATCGCTCAGCCCGACGTTGGCACACTAGGATCGATTATTGTTATATCGCTCGTTATGTTTTTTGTAGCCGGAGCTCCTTTGCGGTATATTTTGTCTTTAGTGGGCACCGGAGCGGCGCTTTTGATGATACTTATTAAAGTTGAACCGTATCGAATGAATCGCTTACTTTCTTTTATGGATCCCGATCTTGATCCGCAGGGAATCGGATATCAGATAAATCAAGCATTGATTGCGATTGGGTCAGGCGGAATATTCGGGTTGGGACTTGGACAAAGCAGGCAGAAATTCAATTATTTGCCTGAGCCGATCGGCGACAGCATTTTCGCAATTGTCGGTGAAGAGCTTGGAATCATCGGCGCTGGAGTTCTATTGATATTGTTTGTGCTTTTTGCCATGCGCGGATTTAAGATTGCCAAGAATGCTCCGGATGTATTCTCATCAATGGTCGCAGTCGGCGTATCATCCTGGGTTGTTTTTCCAGCGCTTATCAATATTATGGCCATCGTAGGGCTCATTCCTCTTACGGGTATTACGCTTCCATTTGTAAGCTTCGGATCAACATCGCTTGTTTTCGTGTTAATTGGAGTGGGAATTTTACTCAATATCTCGAAATATTCGAAAATATGAATAAAGGGAAACAATCAATAAGGAGCGAGATTATTTCTCGCCCCGGTTACAGTCGTAGTGTTTCACTCTTGTTTTTTCCATTCGTCAAATAATGCTTTACGGCGAATGGCTTTCTCGGCTGCTTTTTTGATGTCGTGTAGGCGACCTTCATCAAGTGCTGAGAGAACCTCTTCAGGTCTCATGTCTAGACTGCCAAACTTAGGTTCTACGCGCAGATAGGCGCCGACTACAGAATGACGATTATTATTCAGTGCTCGGTGCATACCAAATGAATCAGGATATTCCTCTCTTAC
>DAOUPS010000025.1 GCA_030626045.1 bacterium
AAATTGCTGCTAATTTTTACTGGCAAAGCCAGCTTGATTAAAAAGCGGCACTATTTGCCAGCCAGCTTTAAAAGTTCACGAGCTATTTTTTCAGTTGCATCTACTTGGTAGAACTTCCCTATATTTCTGGAAAGCTTCTGGTTAAAATCTTTATCGCTTATAATTTTTTTCAAATTATAAAAAAGTATTGTTCTCCTAAAATTACTTTCTTCCAGTACAACTGCTCCTCCGACTTTTGATACTTCGAAAGCATTGATGCGCTGATGGTGGTTGGCGCTCTTGGTGATCGGCACTAAGATGCTTGCCTTGTTGTTGGCCGCAAGTTCTGAAATGGCTGTTGCGCCGGCGCGTGAAATAACAACATCGGCCAGTGCGAAAATATGTTTTATTTCATCTCCAACAAACGCAATGGGATAGTAATCACAATGTCCTATTTTAAAACCTTGCGCTTCCGCCTCATGCTTCATCGGATCAAAATGTGATGGTCCTGTTTGGTGGATAACTTGGTAGTGTTTTAAAAGCTCCACGATATTAAGCATGATTTTTTCATTTATCAGCTTGGCGCCCTGTGATCCGCCAATGATGAAAATTACCGGCTTCACTTCTTTGCGGATTCCGAGCAATTCCCTGGCTTTTTGCGGATCTCCGCCAATTACTTCCCCGCGAACCGGAACGCCGGTCAGGATAGTTTTATGAATAGGAAAATATATGCGCGCGCGTTCAAAAGTAAGCGCAATTTTATTGGAAATCGAACCTAAAAATTTATTGGCCAGACCCGGAATAGAGTCTGATTCATGTATCAGTACCGGAATTCTGTAAAATCGAGCCGCAAGAACAGCCGGTACGGAAGCGAAGCCGCCCTTTGAAAAGACTGCATCAGGCATGTACAGTAGCAAGTGCCACAAAGCTTGTAAGACGCCGATTGGCATTCTTACAATATCAAGAATATATCGGAAAGTCATATAGCGGTGCAACTTGCCGCACAAAACCCACTTGTGCGGTATCCCGTGTTTTTTCATTACTTTCTTTTCAAGATCAGTCCTCGGGCCGAGAAAGAGAAATTCTGCTTTCCCCTTATAATTTTTGCCAATGTATTCCTTGACAGTCGTAAGTGGAAATAAGTGTCCGCCACTTCCTCCTCCGGCAAGAACAATGCGTAATGCCATGAATATTTTTTATGTATTAGTTTCTTGGAGATGATCCTTTTATGGAAACAATTCTTTTGTCAGTATAGCAAATTTTTACCGTAACAAGAAGAGCCTTCAACGAAATTCGCTTACATGAATCCTATTTTTTGCTCCTCATTCTTTGTCTCGTCAATTTTTCCAAACTGCCCTTCATATTTTTTCAGATTTTCGTCCAGTGCTCTGACAACCCGCTTAAAATGTCCCGGCGAAATAATAACACGGGCATTCAGCGTCCCGGTTGGGGGAAAAACATTAAGAAAATCCATAACGAACTCTTCCTTGGTATGCATTACCTGCATCGTGTTGGCGTACTTTCCTTTCAGTTCGTCATCATTGGCTTTGATTTGAATCTGCTGTTTATTTCCTGGTTGTTGCTTTGGTTGTGTCATCTTTTTGCAAAAATTGATTAACTATTTTAATTGCCTGTTGAAATTCAAATATATCATTATGCCCAGCTCCATCAATTTCAATATAGCGATTGTTTTTACCATTTATTGTTTTGTATAATTTTTTTGAGCGATCGATCTTAATAATTTCGTCTTCTGTCCCGTGCATGATCCAAACGTTTTCTTTTCCTTGCAGTAATTCTATATTGTTGTAATTTTCCATGACCAGCATTCTGGCCGGATATAAAGGAAAGGCGTCCTGTGCGACCGAACCCAGCGTGTCAAATGGGCTGATCAATAACATCCTATCATAAGAATCCTCTACTGCATGGAAAGCAGCCAGAGAACCGCCGATGCTTTCTCCGATAAGCAGAACCTTCTTGAAATTCTTTCCTTTAATGAATTCTACCATATTTCGCACGTCTTGTAATAGTAATTCTTCTCTTGGTTTTTTATTATCGTTTGAATAACCGGCATACTCCACGATCAGAAATGAATGTCCTGCGTCTTCGATCATTTTTTTAATATAAGTTCTACCGCAAGCTGATCCTGCATTTCCGTGATAAAATACCGCCAGAGTGTCGGAATTGTACTTAAAATATGCTCTGGTGCCGTTGACATGCAACTTTTCCGCATCTTTGAACCCAGCGCATTTTTCGAAGTCCCGCGTTGTTGGATAATAAACAAATTCTCGCTGCCGAAAAAACAGAATTGCTCCAAAGAACACGTAAATACCAATGCATATTCCAATAAAAATAATGATCCTTTTAAGCATAAATATTAAAAGTGAAGAAAAGTATTAAGGGCTTGAATTTCCAATTTTGATTTTTGAATTTCGATTGAATGACTAATGCTCTAATTTTAAATGTTTAAACATTCTGTCATTCAAAATTGAATCAAAACCTGTCCGTCCGGCAGGCGGGTTCAAAATTGGCACTGCCGGATCTATTACAGGAATAATTAAAACAAAGAACTGCCGTGAACAATTGGTTCGAGTCCTAATATTTCTTTCTTAAAAGAACGAGACAAAATGTCTCGTTCTTTACTGGAAGCTACTTTTTCTTGCCACTATCGTCTTTTTCCCCTTCGTCTTTTTTGTTGTCCTCCTCAACTTCAGCGTCCTTCACTTTTGGCTCATCTTTCTTCTCGGTGTCGCTCTTTGGGCTGCCCTGTTCACCGGAAGGTGCGGCATTCTGAGCGCCTTGTTGCGCTTGCTGAGCCGCTTGGTAGAGTTCTTGCCCGATCTTCTGTGCTTCAGTTGAAAGTTCTTCGGAAGCTTTTTTTATGGCCTCAATGTCTTCTCCGTCCTTTATTTTTTTTAACGCTTCAA
This sequence comes from bacterium, assembly GCA_030626045.1. Classification (GTDB taxonomy): domain Bacteria; phylum Patescibacteriota; class Minisyncoccia; order Moranbacterales; family DUUL01; genus DAOUPS01. The sequence goes on from DAOUPS010000025.1 coordinate 2,904, forward strand.
CTTTTTCCTCGACAGGCTTTTTCTTGTCTGCCGGAAGTTTGTCTCCGGAATCTTTTAACGCTTTTTCAGTTGTATAAACGAGTGCGTCAGCGGTATTTTTCACTTCAATGGCTTCCGCTTTCTTTTTATCATCCTCCGCGTGAGCTTCGGCTTCTTTCTTCATTTTTTCGATCTCATCCTTATCCATATCTGAAGACGCCTCAATGCGGATTGACTGTTCTTTTCCTGTGGCTTTATCTTTGGCTTTTACACTCAATATCCCGTTGGCGTCAATATCAAATGAAACTTCGATTTGCGGTATTCCGCGGGGAGAAGGAGGTATGCCATCCAGCATAAATCTTCCCAAAGTTTTATTATCAGCTACCATTTTACGTTCTCCCTGAACAACATGAATATCCACCGATGGTTGATTGTCAGCCGCCGTTGAGAAGATCTGTGATTTTGAGGTCGGAATGGTCGTGTTATGTTCTATAAGTGGAGTTGCAATGCCTCCCAATGTTTCAATGCCCAGCATTAACGGAGTAACATCCAAAAGCAGTACATCTTTGACGTCTCCCTGCAGTACTCCGCCTTGAATAGCCGCACCCATAGCGACAACCTCATCAGGATTTACGCTTGTATTCGGCTTTTTTCCGAAATATTCCTCGACTTTTTTCTGCACAAGAGGCATGCGTGTCATGCCGCCGACCATTACGATCTCGTTAATATCACCCTTCTCGATCTTAGCGTCTTTGATGGCTTTTTCAACCGGTACAATGGTTTTTTCAATCAACTCGTCAACAAGCTCTTCGAGTTTTGCCCGTGTGATCTTCATTACCAGATGTTTTGGCCCATCGTCGCCGGAAGTGATAAACGGCTGATTGATCTCAGTTTCTTGAGCTGTTGAAAGTTCTACTTTAGCTTTTTCCGCCGCTTCTTTTATTCTCTGTAAAGCCAGAGGGTCGTTTGAAAGATCAATTCCCTCCTGCTTTTTGAATTCGTCAAGTATCCATTGAATGATCTTTTCGTCAAAATCATCACCGCCCAAAAATGTATCTCCGTGGGTTGATTTTACCTCAACTGTATCATCACCGACTTCAAGGATCGAAATGTCAAAAGTTCCCCCGCCGAGATCATAGACAGCGATCTTTTCGTTCTTCTTCTTATTGAATCCATAAGCCAAAGCGGCTGCCGTCGGTTCATTGATAATTCTTTTCACTTTAAGGCCTGCGACTTCTCCGGCATCCTTCGTAGCTTTTCGCTGGGAGTCATCAAAATAGGCCGGGACTGTTATTACCGCTTCTTCAATTTTTTCTCCCAACTTTTTTTCGGCATCGGTTTTGAGTTTTTGGAGCACCATTGCTGAAATTTCTGCCGGACGATAGTCTTTTCCATTCATAACAACGCTGACTGCTCCATTTTTGCCTTCTTTGATCGTAAACGGAAGTTTCTTCATTGCATCTTGAACCTCCTTATCGCTAAATTTTCTTCCGATAAGGCGTTTGGCGGAATAGATCGTATTTTCCGGATTGGTGACTGACTGCCTTTTTGCAAGGAGACCGACAAGACGCTCACCGTTTTTATTGATCGCGACTATTGATGGTGTTGTGCGGTTTCCTTCTTTATTCTCAATGATCTCGGGTGTTCCGCCTTCCACAACAGCCATGGCGGAATTTGTGGTTCCCAGATCAATTCCAAGAATCTTTGCCATTATTGTTTTAGATAATAATTAAAATAACTGAATAATTAATGCCGCTACTTTACCGGTAGGTAAACAAACAATATCTGTCGGTAAAGTATCGGCTAAAAACTTAAAAACTTAAAAACGGTCTCTTGGCGCAAAAAAGTGTTTCATATCCGCAAGAGGAAGCGGAATCTTAGCCATGATTCCACTTTCTCATTCTCATTATTCTGTTAATCTTCTTTTACCGTCACTTCGATTCTCTTTGGCTTGACTTCTTCCGCTTTCGGAAGCGTGATCTTCAAAATACCCTTTTTAAATTCCGCTTCGGCCTGTTCGCCTTTTACTTTCATTGGCAAAATGACGCTTCGTGAAAACGATCCGCTCCGCACTTCCTTTCTGTAGTAATCCTCTCTTTTAATTTCCTTCTTTTCTTCCCGTGAACCGCTTACCGTAAGAACATCATTTTCAACTGAAATATCAACTTTTTCAGGCTCTATTCCTGGCGTATCCATTTCAATAATTACATTGTTTTTGTCCTGGTAAATGTCTGCTGCCGGAACGAAGCTTCCGGTAACAGAATCCCCTTCCAAGCCATGGATAAGCTCTTGAAAAGGATCAAACCTCATTAGTCCATGTCTCATATGTTTTTTGGACCTGGCGTTATCACAGTATTACCGCAATAACATTTGGTCAATTAGAATTAAATACTAAAAAATTAAATAGTTTGGAAATAGTTATGTTATTCAGCTTCAACACTGACAGGCCGAATCATGCGATCACCTATTGTATAGCCCTTTTTTAAAACCTTTTCCACTTTCCCTTTTCCGCTTTTTGCCTTTCCTAACAGCACATGATGAATACTCTCATCAATTTCATCTCCCTGCTTTGTCCTGATCTCGTCAACTCCATGAGCTTTTAGCGCTAAAAATAATTGGTCTTTAATGTGTAAAACTCCAACTATCCAGTTGTTGCTTTCTTGATCTTTTGGCACATGCTTTAGCGCCATTTCAAAATTATCAAGAACAGGAAGAAGCTCGAGAATGAATCCTTCAATGCAATATTTTTGAAAATCTTTTTTCTCCTTTTCCGTTCTTTTCTTCAGATTTTCCATGTCTGCCAGCACCCGCGTCCATTTATCAAATGCGGTTTCCATTTCAATGATCCTTTTTGCGCTTTTGATTGTGTCTCTTTTGTCTTCTTCATACCCATCGCCGGTTCCGATCAATTGGGGCGCCTTGTCGATGTCGATCCACTTATACGTTTTGTGTTCGTCGCTTAATGATATTTTTCCGCTGTTGTAATAAGCCAGATAGCGTAATGATTTGCGTTTATTGAATTCTTCATGTTTTTTATCAAACTCTGAAACTTTGATAATATTGCCAATTTCAATATCAGCTCCGGTTTCTTCTTTTACTTCGCGCTTCAGCGCTTCCTTAATAGTTTCTCCTTCTTCGAGCGTTCCTCCGGGCAGATCCCACTTTCCGCCATTTATCTCATGCTTGGCCCGTTTCAATAACAGCACCCTGTTATTGTTGTCGATAACCACAGCCTTGATCGTTATGACCATAGGTATTGGTTTCCAACTTTGCCTTACTTTCTTCTCTTTTGGCATACGGGATTTAAGCTTATAAATTATTCAAGGTGTTTGAGCTAACAACAAAAATGAGCATCCATTCTTTTCTGCCTAATATTTTTTTGACGAAATCGATCAAATTTCGATTTCTTCCGTATTTCATCCGTTTCGGTCCGATAATGGCCACAACTCCTTGTTTGCCGTCTTTTAGCCGATAAGGCGATACTATCATTGAACATTGCCGGATCTCTTTTATGGGATTCTCTTTTCCGATGAATATTTTTGTCTTGCTCCCTTCAAGTTGTTTAAGCAGATCACCGATCCTTTCATCGATCATATCCAATGACGATGAGATTTTTGACACTTCATCGAGTTCTTTGAATTCAGGATCATCCAAAAGAGTATGCATTCCAAAATCGTAGTATTCGTCCTTTCCGATAATTCCGGAAAAAGCCAAACAACTTGATGTTGTTGAAAGAAGTTTTGCCAGTGTTCTGGACAGGCGCGTATTTTGAGCCTTGAGCTTCAGCATTTCAACCTGCAGCCGTTTTTGATCGTTCTTTGTCAGTTCTCCAAATTTCAGAAGATGATCGACAAAGTGCCGATACCCCTTGTCTGATGGAATTCTCCCGGCTGAAATATGGGGTTTTATCAAACAGCCTTTTCGTTCCAGTTCATACATCTCGTTTCTAATCGTCGCGGGCGAAAGATCAACGTGATATTTTTTGACGATCACGCTACTACTCACAGGAACAGCTGTTCCTGTATACTCTTCAACGATTGATGCCAGTATTTTTCCCTGTCGGACTGTAAGCATAAGGCTTGTTTAACCTCGCAACAACTGTTTAGCACTCTATTACTACGACTGCTAATTCTATTTTATTACATTGCTAAAATTTGTCAAATTTTTAAATAGCTTGTCAGTCTGTCTGCTAAAAAGACAGGGCAGATAAGCCGTACCTACCTACCTCGTCCTGCCTCGTCGGCAGACAGGCGGCAGACAGGTTGGCAGACAGGCGACAAGGCAGGGAAAACCAGGAAAATGTACTTGACAAAATTTGTGCTTTATGATATAAATAGAGTATACGTTCCTAACATCCAAATACGAGAACAGGAGAGATATTATGATCAAAAAAGTATATGCTGTAACGGTTGTTGACACAAAAGACGGCCTGAGATTTCTGTTTGGGGGAGTGAGGAATCCGTTAACTTTCTTATTTGTCTTATTTTTCGGATTTCTCTATTTTGCTTTGTACATTCTGGTATTCCCAGTCATTAATTTTTTAGTTGGACTAATGGGGAAACCAATCTGTCCGCTTATAGCGAATGATGGCTTTTGTTCTAAATGTAAATATCCACATAAATGCTCATGTCATCCGATTTCTTATCTGACTTCTGATCAAGAATGAACGAACCTACGATCCCAAAAAACAGCTTGCCGTTAATTCAGCAAGCTGTTTATCTTTTGTATGGAATATCAATAACGCAAAAATTTGGGGATAAAAAACTGTCCCTCACGGAATTTCGCAAGGGACATTTTGAATCTAACAACTAATCACATAAACATTTGGCCAAGAAGGCCAAACTGCAAAATCGATGATTTCTCCATCAGGGTTATGTGGAATTACAAAAATTCCACATTGCTCATAATACAAGAAGCTATTGTTCAGCTCTGCCGATAGAGCTTTCAGAAAATCTACGGTTTTTTCTTGGTCTGATGTGTCCATGAAACTCCATTCTTTTGTATTCTTAATCAGCTTTACTCCTCCGAAATGATCACTCCTCCCATAGAGATACACTTCATGGTCGGAAACGAACACAATCATTCCTCCGCCCAATACATTATATCCATGATGTTGGATGACTTTATCATGAATATCAGGATGGCTCTCAAAATTTGGTTGCCCGCATCCAATAGCAAAAAGATATGCATTTTCTTCATCGTTTATTTTATAAAGAACGAATTTTCTTTCATTTCCTTTGTCTATCCCATTCTTTTTGTCCGTCCAAAATATTTTGATTTTCATTTTTCCTCCTCCTCTTAGTTTAGTCCCGTCGCAACAGGATTTTTAATTTTCACCTATTCACCGAAGAACAGAACCGCAACTATCTGGATCACCAGACAACTGCCACTCTGCTTTTTGGGATTTGTTAAGGAACAGTTATCTTATCCTGACCTCCCAGTCTGACACATTATGAAAAAATTGTCAAGCGGAATTAGCTAATTTTAGCTTAAATAAAGGGAAAGATGTTGGATTTCTATTGCCTAATAACAAAGAATATTAATTCTGGCATTTGGGGCAATAAAAAACGCTTCGTTGTCTCAGCTTGATTCGCTTCACTGTTACACCGCATTTTTTACCTCTCAGTCGATAAGTATGACATTTTTGTCCTTCGCGGCGATAAACTTTTAGAACTTTATGAAATCCGCCGGGAGCTCCGGCCGTGTCGCGATAGTCGTTGTCTGAAGTCCCGCGCATTTTAAGTGCCTTTTTGAGTATTTTCTGGATGGATTTGTAAAGTTTTTCTATTTCCTTTGATTTTAAATCGCCTATTTTCCTGGTTGGAAGGATTTTCGCGTCAAAAAGAATTTCACTGCGATAGATATTGCCGATCCCGGCTATTAAGTTCTGATCCATTAAAATTATTCCGATTAAACTATTCTGTCTTTTCTCTAAAATTTCCTTGAATTTCTTCAGAGTAAATTTTTTATCCAGTGCGTCTATTCCTAAACTTTTTATCTCTTTCAAACTTTCCAGTTTGTCCGTATCCGCCAAAACGATCTTCCCAAATTTCCTTAGATCCGAAAACTCCAAAGTCTTATCAAAACTTATATTCTTCCCCTTTTGCCTGCCTGCCTTGCCGGCCGGCCGGCAAGTTTTAAGATAAAAGACATGATGCACATACTGATTAACCCTTTCAGAAAAATGATCTTTTCTGTCACTTTCAACTTTCAACTTTGAACTTTTAACTAGCAAGTGTCCCGTCATTTTGAGATGAATATAAACAGTTTTTTTGCCGCTCAGATCAATAAAAATATTCTTGCCGATCCTTCTCGCTCCCAATATCTTCTTGCCTTGAATTTCTTCCCCGAATTTCTTGGCTGAAATTTTCTTAACCGCCTTTTTCCAATCACTCCAAAAACCGACGATCCTATCGCCTTCGATCTTTTTATTCAGATCATTAACTATTGTTTGGACTTCGGGGAGTTCGGGCATAAGATTTGTATTAAGTATTCGGTAGCATGTATTAAGTATAGATTCTATAAAAAAATAACGCAAAAATTTGGGAATAAAAAAACCGAGCAATCGCTGAATCAAACGACTGCTCGGGTTAAGGATTAAATTAAAGAACTATTCAGTGCGCTTAAGCTCCGCCAAGATAGGTGCTGGTAACGATATGGAGACCATACTGAAAATTTTGTTGAATGAGAGAAGCGACAATCTCATTTGTGATATTTGATAAATCGTATTCATGGTGGATGTTATACAGGCAGCGAGAGGGGATCATCTTACGTATTGACTCCTCAACGCTATTCTTGCTCCCTTCATCTTCGAAGAAGAGATAGGTCCTTTCCTCTCCTCCGGAAATAGATAAAGATGCCGGTCCCACTAAGGTAAAAGGCTTGATGAGTTTTCTTATAAATGACACCATGCTCTCGCCTATAAAAATATCAACCGGCAAACCGCCTGAACTGCATTTGCCTACAGGGTTAATGAAACATGTATGGCCTTTTTTATTAAGCCATTTATTTCTTATTATTGTTTTTTTGTTTATTTTAACTAAAGATGCTTCTTTTGATTTATGTCCTTTTCTTATTTTATCATACCGATTGTTTAGCCACTGTTAAATAAAAGGTTCGAGTTGTCCTCCAGTACGGCGGACTAGGCTCTCCATCACGGCGAGGCAAGCCAAACTCGCACCGGCGCGAGACAAAAATAAAAAACCGCGCAATCGCCAAACTTGGGCAACCGCGCGGATCAAATCAAAGGAACTATTTTAAGAGTTAGGAAGTCGCGAAAACCACAAGTTGTTGCCTAAGTGACCGCAAGCATTGTAATTAACTCCATAATCCGAAAAGGCGCTTCAATGTAGTCTTCATAATTATAGTGGGAAGGGCCTATTCTGACTACAATTACACTCTCGCTGGCAGAATTCTTAATGTCTTTATAAGTTGTTCTGCCCTGGTTATAGTCATCCTGGCCGCTTCCTATTTCATCATACTCACAAAT
>DAOUPS010000088.1 GCA_030626045.1 bacterium
ATGACAATATTCTTGAATTAAAGATCCAAGCACAAAACGCATTCTTATATCGTTATCCACTACCAAGATCTTCACTTCTTTGTTCATAGTTCGCTCTCCTTTCCGGGGTTGTAGGTTTTTCAGGTACTATATTGTGAATAATCTTATTCAATAGCCAATCGTACATTATGGAGCTTTTTTGTCAATATAAAAACAGGAAACGAGATTGGTCGTCTCCTGCTTTTTTGTTTGATTCACCGTTGCCTTCTTTCAAACGCAAACGGTTGCGGGAATCCTATTTTCCAGAAAATCCTGGATTTCCAACGTGATAAAGCTTTGTAGGTTCTCCGAAGATTTCAGAAAGATGTTTTTGGCAAATTCCCCCAAGAACAAACCTGCCTTGCGGCACTGTTCCCGGTTGTTGCAAAAAATGAAAACCGGCATGCCTGGGAGGTATTTGATGAATTTCTTGATCGCCTCCACGACCTCGAAACCATCAACAGAATCAAGGACACTAAAGTCGCAAAACAGTATATTGAAGCCTTGCCGTTTACGGTTCAATATACTGCAAATACCCCATGTGTCGAGTGTCATTTGGACATCAACATCACTGTTATCCCTAAAGATAACTTTATCTGCCAATGAAACACTTTCCGGCGAGCCATCACTCGCGTAGAAAATTTTTCCTTTTCCTCTTTCAACCTCCTTTTGATACACATGTCCGTCCTCGCTCTTAACAACTCCTGTTCCTGTCACCATTTCCATTCGTTTAGACATCTTGCTTGACTCTCCCTTTTTCTCTTTGGGTTTGGTTATAGGTACTGGGCTTCTGATTTTCTGTATTATAAGCATAATTTAATTTTTTGTCAATAACCGCTGACTTTTTGCCAATTGTTCTGTACTGGAGCGAGTACTGCGCCGGAGCGAGCGCAAAAAAACGCGCTGGAGCGGTCTTGCAGACCGGTCCATTAGTTGCTTGCGTGCGCTGGAGCGGGCTTTGTAGCCCGGTCCATTAGTTCCGCAGTTCCCCGCAAAATGATTCTCTACACTACACTTCAATTTTTTGCTATAATGAGACTATTCCCAAACAATAAATAAAAATTCATAAAAAAATATGGAACCAATCTATCTTTCGATCTTAGTTGCGGGATTCGGCGGCGGGGCGGTAAGAGGCCTGGTCGGCTTCGTTAAGCATCAATACTCTTACAAGAATGTTAAGTTCAATTTGGCCTATTTTCTGACAATGATGTTCATTTCCGGAGTTATCGGACTGTTAACCTCCGTAACAATCAAGGAATTGGGCATGACTTTCTTAGGCTTGAGCTGTCTGACCCCCGCTTTGGCTTTCGTGATCGGATACGCCGGCGGTGATTTCCTGGAAAACGTCTACAAAACCATCCTTAAGAAGCCATCGCTGTACTCCTTCCCCAAAGATATGCTGAAGGAATAAACGATACCGGCAAAACATAACCACCCCGTCTCGCTAAACGCGATCCGCCCCTCCTTGAAAAGGCGGGGGCTGGTTGGCAAGGTTGAACCTTGCCACGCCTTGCCATTAACAACCGAAAAAATGAACTTCAAACACACGGAAACAAGCATTCCCGAAGAAAATGAGTATCCAAAATTAGTAAGGGACCTGATCCCTGATATAATAATGCGCCAAGGCAGAACTCCGGAAACCGGAATTGCCAAAGATGATGACGAATTCAGACTGTATTTATTAGCCAAAATGGTCGAGGAATCCAATGAATTGAAAAAGGCGAAGAACAAAGACCATATAGCTGAAGAGCTGGCAGACATAATGGAACTCATCGAAACGATCCTGAATCTGGAAAATTTAAGCTCGGAAGATATTAAGAACATTCAAAAAGACAAAAGAGAAAAAAGAGGAGGATTCGAAGAAAGGATCATCCTGCATGACAATGGAGATGATAATAGATGATCCAAATAAAAAATCCGCCAAAATAGCGGACAGATGCCTCTGCGCTGGAGCGGGCTTGCAGTCCCGAGTACTCGGGATCCATTAGTTCTGCGCGCTGGAGCAGACTGACAAGAAACCACCGACGGTTAAGTCGGTGGGAATGAGCGTCTTTTGTTTAAAGATCGTCAAACTTCTTGTTTGTTGTTTTATTGGTATCTGTAACTTCTTCTTCCGAGGAAACATCAATTATATTTTCAAACCTCCTTTCATCAACCGGTGTGTTAATTCCCTCGATACCCATATCAATTTCGGGAGAATCAACTAAAAACTCTCCGGGAACCAGCTCATCCGTTGAGCCGAATACAAATGGCCTTCTTTTGAGCTCTCTCGCTTCACCGACAGCAATATTATGCCGCTCCTTGGCAAGTTTCACTCCATCCATTGCCTTGTAATTCGTCAGCATCTGAACAGCGATCACTTCCGCTGATGTCAATCCTTGAAAATTTATAACAACATTGGACGCGTTGCCACTCGGTCCTGACATGGCTTTTGTCATTTCTCTTACTGTTTTCTTCTCGTATGAAATAAAATCTGTCGTTATTTTTTCCGTCATTTCATCTGTTTTTTGCTTATGGCGTTCTGCCACATACATATTGGCTTCCGCTACCCTCCTGGCTTCATCTCTCTGAACCGCTTCGCGGCGAGTTGATATGACAGCTCCGCCAATAACAAAAAAAGCGATGATTACAACAACTGAGATGATTATATCTATTACCATGATATCCTCCTTTGTTTTCTCATTTGTTGACGACTACTATGCTCCTATTGAGCAAAATATCCCTTAATCTTTCGAATTCTTCTTTAATAAACTCTTTCTCCTGAGGAGTGAACAGTTCTACCGACTTTTCATCAGAAACGTCAAATTCACTTTCATCAAGAAGCTCATCGAGTTCAACAAAATCATAGGCGGATATTTCTTGTCTGCTTCTCCGGAAAAAACCGATTGTGCGATTTCTCGCCTCTGTAAATCTTGTCACAGTGTTTCCTGTGAAAAGATCAAACAGGACATACTGGATGGCAATAACACACCCAATAAGCGCAAAATAACCGCAGAAAAGGCCAAGAATACAATCTTTATAAGCGTTCATTATTCCGAGAGTAATAAGGATAATGCATATCACCATAGAAACTTTCAAAGGCACAGGAATCTCTATTGTCGGGGAGTCTTTAATATACTGGCCATAATACGTCTTAATATTTTCGATCGGTATCATGTCATCAATTTCAATGGCTCCCTGCTCGACCAAGCGTCTGAATATTGGCAGAACGTCATCTTCTTCTCCTTGTTCAGATTGTTCGGACACCCCTTCATCCCAAGTTGAAGTACCATCTCTGAAAATATGAGGATCAGCTGAAGCGTTTTCGGGGAATTGCCTGCCCCACTTGCCTTTCTTTCTCACTTTTACCACCTCCCTTGTTGTTATGCTGATGTTTATGCAATTGTCAAAGAATTTTTTTCTGCTCTAAAGATCTTTACGACCCGCAGAAGTGCGTTTAAAGTACCATAAAAAGGCAAAAAGTCAAGTTTTCTGGTGCGCGCTGAAGCGGGATGTCATTTCGGTATCATCTTACATTGGACAAGACTTTTATTTGACATTTCTTCACAGTTTGCGATACTTAGGCAGGAGGGTAGCTTATATTAAAGAGATCAAGAAATTTTTGAACGCAGCTTATGGATTGGTTAATTAGTTGGCTATCACCAAAAAACAAGAGAATATTGAGATGAATCCGCACCACCCGCCTTAGGCGTGGTTTTTTATTTTATACCCTTAAATATTAGTCCTTTCTTTTCCGTTACCTTTTTGTCATCCCGAACGGATCC
>DAOUPS010000090.1 GCA_030626045.1 bacterium
ATATTAATAAGTAAATAGAAACATATTGGTAAGCCTTGACTTTTATTTTATTTTTTTATATAATAAAATAACTATATTGGCATTCGCCAATAAAAATATTGGAGAACGAGGAGAAAGGATAATGAAAATGAAAAAGTTTTTGACGTTTTTACTTGTAGGTGGAATAGTACTGTCGCTCGCGGCATGTGCTACACCCGCCGAACCCGCCGCCAGCGAGCCCGCGGCTGACGAACCTGCTGCAGAAGAAGCCGCAGCGGAAGAACCGGCAGAAGATCCATATAGCGCTTTAATTGGTTTCGCAATGCCCACCCATTCTGACGAGAGCTGGCTCAAACACAAATCATATATGCAGGAATACTTAGAAGAAATGGGGTATACAAACTTTGACGAGCAGTGGGCAGAAGATGTTGTTGCCGATCAAGTAAACCAGATCGAAAACATGATCACCAAAGGCGTCAATGTTCTGGTTGTTGCCGCGGTTGACGGAAGCTCTTTAGGGGATGTTCTTGCCAAAGCTGCCGCGCAGGGAACCAAGGTTATCGCTTACGACAGATTAATCATGAATACCGAGCATGTTGATGCCTATGTGGCTGGAGATAACTTTGGAGTTGGTGTAAAAGAAGCGGATTACATCATTGAAAAGCTGGGTCTGGCAGATGGCAAGGGCCCCTTTAACGTCGAAATCTTTGCGGGTTCGATGGATGATAACAACTCATTTTTCTTCTTTGATGGTGCCATGTCTTTGTTGCAGCCATACATTGACAACGGACAGATTGTTGTTCAATCAGGTCAAACCGCAGTCGAAAAAGTCGCCATCCAGCAGTGGGATGCTGCAGTTGCCCAGGCAAGAATGGACAACCTCTTAACAGCCTACTATGCCGACGGCGAACTTGTTGATGCAGTGCTCTCTCCTTATGACGGACTCTCAATCGGCATTATTTCATCACTGAAAAATGTCGGTTACGGCACAGCAGATCAACCATTGCCAATCGTAACTGGTCAGGACGCTGAGGTTGCGACTGTTATCTCCATCATCAACGGCGAACAAGCCCAGACAGTATGGAAAGATTTCCGAGAATCTGCTAAAGGTGGCGCCGCGCTGGTTGACGCTTTGATTCAGGGCACGGAACTTCCTATAAATGACACAGAGACATACCATAACGGCGTAAAACAGATTCCATCTTTCCTGTACCCGGTAAAATCTGTTGATATAACAAACTATATGGAACTCTTCGACACTGGATTCTATAATAAAGACGATGATATGTGGTCAGACGTTATTGATTCCCTTAATTAAGGAGTGACTATTATAATAATGTAATGTGTAATTACGGGTTACTATAGTATAAACAATATAGTAACCCGTAATTCTTTTTAAAATATCTTTTATAAAACTGGATGGTGGCAAATTGAAAAAATTTATTCTTGAAATGAAAAACATCACCAAGGTATTCCCAGGTGTAAAAGCGTTAGACAATGTAAACCTGACTGTGAAACAGGGTGATATCCACGCGCTCGTTGGTGAAAATGGGGCTGGAAAATCTACTCTGATGAATGTTCTCTCTGGTGTTTTTCCGCACGGAAAATATGAGGGAGAAATATTCATGCATGGTGAGCAGTGTAAGTTTAATGATATCAAGGCAAGTGAGAGTGCCGGAATATCCATTATTCATCAGGAACTTTCCATGATGCCTAATTTATCAATTGCAGAAAATGTGTTCATTGGAAATGAAATTAGAAAAGGAATAATGGTCGACTGGAACCTGACATTTAAGCGCGCCGAAGAACTGCTTAAAAGGGTCGGGTTTAAACAAAACATTAGCCTTTTGGTAAAGGATATTAGCGTTGGCGACCAACAGCTTGTTGAAGTGGCAAAGGCGCTTTCAAAAGATGTCAGGCTGCTGATCCTTGATGAACCTACTTCAGCCTTAAATGACAATGACGCTGCTCATCTTCTTGATATTCTTCTTCAGTTGAAGAAGCAGGGAATGACATCAATTATTATTTCGCACAAGCTACATGAAGTGTGTAAGATTGCAGATCGTATTACGATTATCCGGGACGGAAAAGTAATAGAAACGCTAAATAAGGAAGACGATATTTCTCAAGACAGGATCATCCACGGAATGGTTGGAAGAGATCTTCCAGATGTTTTCCCGAAGCGCAAGAGTACACCGTCTGAAATCATGTTCGAAACTAGGGCATGGAATGCTTTCGATCCGATAGATACAAACAAACAAACCTTATTCGATATTGATATAAAAATCAAGAAAGGAGAGATAGTTGGCCTGTCTGGTCTCATGGGAGCGGGGCGGACTGAGTTTGCGCTTTCGGTATTTGGAAAAAGTTACGGCAGTAAAATATCAGGCACGGTTTATAAAGAAGGAATCCCCATTGATGTATCTACGGTGTCTTCCTGTATCAGCAATGGAATTGCATATACTACTGAAGATAGAAAAGGAGCGGGGCTGATTCTTTCAGAGAATATTAAAGATAATATCGTGTTGGTCAACTTATGGGATCTCGCAAACAATGGGATTCGAGCCAAACAGCTTGAAATGAATGCGGCTTCGAAGCAAATCGAAAAACTGAACGTAAAATGTTCAGGGTTGGAACAGCAGGCGGTTAATCTCTCGGGTGGAAACCAGCAGAAAGTTGTGCTTGCAAAATGGATTCTTTCCGCACCAGATATACTGATCTTAGATGAGCCCACCCGTGGCATCGACGTGGGCGCAAAACGAGAAATTTTTGCAATCATGAATGAACTCGTATCACAGGGAAAATCTGTCCTTTTCATTTCTTCTGAATTACCTGAGCTTTTGGGAATGTGTGACAGGATTTATGTAATGAATGAAGGCACAATCGTAGGAGAACTTGACAAGAAAGATTTCTCCCAGGAGGCCATTATGCAAGCTATTATGAATCATTATAATAACAACGAAGGGAGAATTTCCTAATGAATAAACTTAAAGAAACATTACAAAACAATATGCGGCAATACGCACTGCCGTTGGCGTTTGGGGCGATCATTGTAGTATTTCAAATTTGGACAAACGGAATTTTATTGAAACCGCAAAATGTCACAAATCTGATCCAACAAAACAGCTATATTTTGATCTTAGCAATTGGTATGCTTTTGGCTATTATCTCCGGGGGTCATATCGACCTGTCGGTCGGGTCGGTTGCAGGGTTTATCGGATCAATAACAGCAAAGCTTTGTATTGTTGGAGATGTAAACCCATGGACTGCAATTTTCATCGGTTTGCTGACAGGGGTGGTCATAGGTGCAGTATCTGGTTACTTTATTGCATATCGAAACGTACCATCTTTTATTGTAACGCTTGCGGGTATGTTAGTGTATCGAGGCCTTTCATTGGCAACTCTAGCCGGGCGTACCCTTGCTCCATTCCCTGCCGCATATCAAATTGTCAGCACAGGTTTTATACCTGACTTTTTCAATTATCCTGGCTTACATCTGACATCAATTCTCATTGGTGTGCTGATCTGCCCTGTTCTTATATTTTCCCAAATCAGAAACAGATTCGAGAAGAAGAAGAATGACGGAATTTTGACACCCTTTCCTTTGTTTACCACGAAACTGATCGCTTTCTGTGGCGTGGTTTTACTGTTCTGCTATTGGTTAGCGCTCTATAGGGGAAGTCCTTCAATCCTTGTTTTGTTGACCGTGATTTATCTCATCTACAATTTCTTCACTAGACAAACAGTTTATGGAAGACAT
>DAOUPS010000117.1 GCA_030626045.1 bacterium
AACATATTTATCCATTTTCTCAAACACGGTTCTAATATTCTCCACCATGCCACCCCAATCGGAAAAAGCAGGCGCGAAAGCCCTGTTTTTTGTTTTGGTTAAATTGTTTATTAATGATCTGCATTGCTTTGATAGTCCCCTGTTGCGACAACCAATTTGTTTTACCGCTATTCTTCAACTCACAAAAAGCTCGTTCAATTTTCTTTTCCACTCGTCTTCAAAAACTACCTCGAAATTTACAGCTTTTTCTTTGAAAGTAATTTCAAGTTCGTTTAAGCTTTTTTGTTTCGCTTGTTTATTGCAAACATCAAAAACAGATTTTTTATAATCAGTGTCTTCGTTTTTCAGATGAAGCCCTTTTGTTTCCACAACGAATACTTTATTAAATCCTTCTTTTTCTTTTGAATTAGTTTTGGTAAAAATAAAATCGGGATAGATTTTTTGCTTTTGCCATCCTTGAATAGCATAATCTTTTCTTGATCTGTTTCTGTACCAAAAGAAAAGCTTGTTTTGATCCTCTAAATACCAAGCAACGGTTTTTTCCATCTCATTAAATTCTTCTTCGGGAATGAAATCAAACAAGCTTCTTTGTAACGACTGGCCGTCTGATTTATTTAGCGTTCGCGATGTTGCTTTCGCCCTTATTTTTTTGGGGAAATGAAATCCAAAGTCCTCGCCAATAATCATAAAGCGAAGAGCGCCGCCAGAAAGCAAATCTTTAAAAACTTTTTTAGCAAGACGATCTTTTTCTATTGCCAGTTGTTTGCGCAATTCTTCAATGATAAACACGAAGTTATTGACTACCAGTTGATTACTATATTTTTTCAGTAAACGAGAAATTGCGGTTTCTCCAAATTGGTAAGCGAGCCAAGGATTAGGCACAATATCCAAAAGATGTCGCGCTAAAAATACTGTGTCCAATTCTAATCCGTCTTCTTTTGTTTTAATTGTTTTTCTTTGGCGAATTAACTCTTTTTCATCATCAGAAAGCTCAATCATGACTTCTGTATTTGCTTCTTCTATGTCGGATAATGTAAGAGAAAAAATGGACTTGATGCTTGCTTCACTCCACGGCACGCGACTGGCAATATCCATCTCATAATCTACTGGCCGCCAGCCGTCTTTGTCTTTTATAACAAACACTGGCAGCACCGTTTGACTGGCCGCTTTTTCAAATTTTTGACGGACTTTGCAAATTCGCTCTTTATTATCTAATCCTTTTTCTTCTAACATTTCATCCACCGCTATTCTGCCAACAAGGTCTCCCAATCCTTCGCCTTCAAATCCTTTCTTAATGCTGGCAAAAAGATTTGCCGCTTTTTGCTGGAAAGCAAAGACATAACTTTCATCAAGTTCTTTCACTTTTGTTTTTCTGGCAAACGGCTGGCGCAAAATACGGCCGACAAGCTGGGTTAAAGCGTTTTTTGAAGCGGGATTTGTGATGACCGTTAAAACATAAGCGAAAGAGCAATCCCATCCTTCTTGTAATGCTCGATTGGTAATAATATAACGAATCGGACAATCTTTTGATAGTAAATCAATACCTTCAATTTCTTTAAGCTCCGCCGAAGTTACTGCCACTTGATCGTTTGGTATTCCCGCTATTTTTACCAGATATTCACGAACATCTTCAGAGTGAATAAATTTGCCTCTCCGCTGTTCCTTGCCAGTACGCTCCGCTTGAATAAGGCAAATCGGGCGAATGTATATTCCAGAATTTGCTTCATATTCACTCGCTTTTTTCTCAAGAAAATTTCTTTTTTTAATACTTTCAAGCAAAGTATCTTTCCAATCGGGACTGACTTTGTTAATAATATGCAGATCAAGTTTTATCATTTCTTCACGGCTGAGTTCAATTCCTTTAATATCAATAAGGATATTACTTGCCTCGGTTGGAGTTGCTGAAAGTTCAAGAATCAGAGAAGGGTTAAATCCGCGAAGAGTATCTTGGGCTGTTTCGCTGTAGGCCTTATGCCCTTCGTCTAAAATAATTGTCGGGTTTAGAAGCCGCAAGGTGTTGCCAAGCGAAGTTTTGATTTGTCTGCCCCAAAAACTATTCTCTGATTCAAAAGTATCAAGATTTGGAATTTTCTCAAGCAATTCTTTGTGCCTTTTTAAATCATCTTCCACTGGAAAAAATTCTTGAAACCCGCCATTGTCTCTAAACATTCTCAAAGTTTCTTTACTCTGTCGCGCCGCCGAAGGCAGCATTAGCATTAACACCGCTAAATTTTCTTTAATATCTTGCGGAGTAAAACGATCTGTTTTCTCAAGAATTATCGTTCGCCCGCCACTGGCAATATCCAGATGCTGGCGATATGGATGATCGCGATTTCGCAAACTTTTTATTGTTTGCTGATAGATTTGATTGGTTGGCACAACCCACAAAATCAAGCCAGTCCGCTTTTTGCGATAGATGGTATTTATAAGATCAATTGCTTTTACCGCCAAAAATGTTTTCCCTCCGCCCGTTGGAATTTTCAAACAAAAATTCGGGAAGTATTCGCCCAGTCCGTTCTTTCGCGAATGATATGATTTAATAATCTCCATTTTCTCCCACGCCTTGAAAGGAAAATCTATTTCAAGATCCGGATTTTCTTTTGCTCGTTTGCGCCACAAAACAAGCAATTCCAAATATCGCTTGATTTGTTTTAAGGTTGTA
>DAOUPS010000015.1 GCA_030626045.1 bacterium
AACAAAGGTTTTTATTCGGAAAAAGATCCTATTAATCATGAGCAAATATATCGTCTGGATTTGTAATGAGCTGGTTTCCGAACCAGCTTCTACAAAAAATTTTCCAATTTTGCTAAATGCTTGTCTACCCTGTTTCTCCGACGGGCGACAAGGCAGGAAACTACTTCTTAGAGTACTTTTTCCAAAAGCTTACTATCATATTTTGCTGTCGCTGTTTTTTTATTTCCGTTTTTGTTGGTAATCTTGGCTTCGATTTTTTTGACGAAAGATGTTTTTATGCTAGAATATGCTTATGCAAAAGATTGATGAGCATATTGAATACTGGAAAAAATCCGCTGATTTGAAAAGCTCTAAAGATCTGATCTTATGCCTAAAAAAACGATACCCAAAAAAGTAAAAAATGAGATAGATAACTACATTAAACTTCTTGAAGCAGATAATCTGCCAATTAAAAAAGTTATCTTATTTGGTTCTTATGCTAAAGGAGCTCCGCGCCGATGGAGTGATATTGATTTGTGCATTATTTCTCCGAAGTTTAAAAATTCGTGGAATGCTCTTGGTTATCTTTGGGACAAAAGAATAATTTCTGATGCTAATTACACTATTGAACCGGTCGGTTTTAATCCAAAGGATTTTAACGGTAAGTATGATTCGCTTGTTCATGAGATAAAAAATACCGGTATTGAAATCAGCAGATGACATTTTCAATTTCAGATGATCCCCCCTTTAACCTCACTAGCAGAATAATGCTATGATATCTAACTATTAATTATGCAATTATGTATGGAGTTTTGATTTTTGTTCTTGTTGTGCTGGTTCTGTCGATCAAACAGATCAATCAGTACCAGAAAGGTGTAAAATTGACCCTTGGGAAATTTACGGGAATTATGGAACCGGGGTGGAGGATCATTGTACCGGTCTTTCAGAGCTATCAGAAAGTAGATATGCGAATAAAGGCCGTTGATGTTCCGGATCAAGAAGCCATAACACGCGACAATATATCCGTTCGAGTTAACGCGGTGATCTATTACAAAGTAAATGATGCCGAAAAAGCGATCCTTGAGGTGGAAGATTTTTATTTTGCCGTTTCCCAGCTTGCCCAGACAACTATGAGAAATATTGTCGGCGAGGTTAATTTGGACGAACTTTTATCGAAACGTGATGAAATAGCGGAAAAAATAAGGACTATTGTTGATAAAGCCACTGATGAATGGGGGATCAAAGTCAGTTCCGTGGAGTTAAAAGATGTTACTCTTCCCGAAGCAATGAAGCGAGTTATCGGAAAACAAGCAGAGGCGGAAAGGGAAAAACGCTCAGTTATTATCAAAGCAGAAGGAGAAGTTATCGCGGCGGGAAATCTTGCAAAAGCGGCAGCGACATTATCGCAAACAAAAGGCGCTTTACATTTGCGAACTTTAGGCACGTTGAACGATCTAAGCTCGGACCGGTCAAACACGGTTATTTTTGCCATTCCGCTCGAAGTATTAAGGGCCTTTGAACAAATGGGGGTAAATACAAAAGATATGATCAAGAAAGAGCCAGAGACCGTTGCCCATTAAAGAGACAATAAAGAAAAAATAAAGAAAAAAAGTGGAATGTCAGCGTGAACGAAACTTAGAAAGCTGCAAATGCACATATGAAGGATGCCGGCACAAAGGGATGTGTTGTGAGTGTGTCCGGCATCATCGTGAAAAAGGAGAACTGCCGGGATGCTTTTTTGACGCGGATACCGAAAAAACTTATGACCGAACCATTGAAAATTTTATCAAAATGCGCACGTGACAAACAAATTGTACGGCTGTTTGTTGTGTGTTATACTTTATGTTAGAATGTTGCTTTATTCTAAATGTTGGTTTTTTACAAAAATATAAAAATATAATCAAATAAATCAGTAACAATGATGAGAAAATTTAAGGTCGCGCTTCAGTCGTTTTGCGTCGCGGCATTTACTTTTGGTCTGTTTTTCGGAATAGCCTATGCTGACGGGGTAATTCTTCCTCCGCCGAATAAGATCATACATGAAACTGAACAAAAGGCCGTCATTTTCTACGATGAAGGGATTGAACATTTATTCATTTCGATCAGTTTTCAAGGCAATGCCGATGATTTCGCCTGGATCGTCCCAACTCCGGCACAGCCTGAGGTAGGCAAGTCAACAGACCGTCTTTTTACGCGGCTTGATGAGCTGACCAAGCCTGAATATCCGGTACCTGGACACAGATACAATGAACCATGGGCAGGTAAAATGATGCTTGAGCAGGATGCAGGGGTAACAGTACTTGAAACAAAGAAAATTGAATATTATGACATCAGTGTACTTGAAGCCAGTGACGAAGATGCTTTGTACCGTTGGCTTAACGACCATGGTTATCAGTTCCCGCAATCCGGAAAGCATATCATTGATGAATATATTCAGAAAGACTGGATCTTTACAGCAGTCAAAATAGATGATAAACGCGCATCTTCGGTTAGCGACCGCCAATTGCGAACCGGCCACGCGATTCCTCTAAAGTTAAGTTTTAAAACGGATCAAGTGGTCTATCCTCTGAAGATCAGCTCAATTATGGGGATGGAGGATAATGCGCCGGAAAATCAGGTTACCTATATTGACGGTATCGTTGGAAAAGGCGTGAAACTTGACACCGACAGAATGATGTCCACGGATACGGTTATTGACGGTTTTGATATTACGAACGGAAAAATATCTTTCTTTATTAAAAAACGCGATTCAAAGTCGCTAAACAATGTTCTAAAAATAGAAAAAAGCTCAACTAATGGTGCAATTCATGAAGGATTGCGAATTAGCAACAACACCAGCAATGTTTATAATTTTAGCCTTTATGCCAAGAACACTAACCAAACGTTTTCAGTGGACCTGGGAAGTGATTTTAAGGAAAATGAATGGCAGAAGTTTGAATTTGAATGGAAGGTTGATCCAAATGACACAAAGCGATTCGCGCCGCGATTTTATATTGAGAATATTGAAAGAACTTTGAATGCGAAAAGTACACACGCAAAATACGCAATAGCAAACAATCTTCAAAGTAATAAAGCGATATTTAGCGTTGGAGGAGAATTTTATTTAAATACTTATCAACGTCCTCTTCCCGGTGCTCCCGAGATTGACAGACTTCCAAATACTATCATTCAGCAAGACAATTATTTTATAAATCATACGAGCGATATCTTGATCGATGAAATTCAATTATTCTCGAATGAAAAACGAATTCTCAATGCTGATTTTCGAGATGAACTGAAAATTGACCTGGTTGACGGAGCAGAAAACTATTTGAGAGTGTTCACTAAAAGTATTTACAAAGGCACCATGTGGCAAAAGCCAACGGGAATGGGGATACTACTCTATGTTTTTGCTGATAAGAAGTATGTAGTTCCGGGGTTTGATATCCAATTTGCCGGACCGGTTGACAAGAAAGGAATTGAAAATATTGCCAAAGTTGATGGAAAGACTCCATGGATCGAACCGAAAAAAGACGGTTACTATTTAACAAGGCTCTACAGATACATGGATATTTCTGAAATGAGTGAAGATCTTTATCCCCAAGAAAGCGGTGACCAGGCTTCTTTCAATTATGTTGGAGGAGAAAAAAGAAGGCTATGGCTCGTTGCAGGACTCATTGCCGCCAGTGTTATTTCAGTTATTGCCATGATCTTGCTGGTTGCTGCAAATGAAAAGAAGAAGACAAGATCCGAAAAAGAATAAAAGTAAAACGTAAAACATAGTTGACATGATCACACCGTATTTTTCTTCCTATCTTGTTCTGGGAGTGCTTGGAGCCACTCTAAAACTTTTGATCTTTTGTGCGATCATCGCGTTAATTATTTTCTTAATAACTAAACATAAAAAAATGGATAAGCAACCTCAAACAGGTCAAAATGGGAGTGTATTGCCCGGATCCAACCAGCCTAACAACCAATCAAATGTCCAAGCAGCTTTACCGCCGAAGAAGCAGCAAAAACGCTATTCCGCATTGAGCGTTTTTATGGCAGTGATCTTATTTGGAGTGGTTGTGATGTTCGGTGAGCGGCTGATCTTTGATCTTAACCGTTTTCTGAATCCCGTGATTGATGATGATTACACAAAATTCATGAATGAACAGCAATATTCAGGGAGAAGAAGCTTTGATCTCGATTCGCCAAAGATGCCTATTCGAAGCTATGAGCTTTCTCAAGATATGGCAGGAGTGGTTTCCAATACTCAAATATATTACAATACTGTACAAAAAGGCCGCTACATGATGTATAAGCTGATCATTCACGCGGCAGTTATTATTCCGGCATTTATTTTTTCGTTTATGCTGTTCTATTTCAAGCGAAAAAATTATCAATTGAGGCCGCTTCTTACCAGTTTCTTACTTGCGGCATTTTGGCTAATGTTCCATTTGCTTGGCGAAACGACCAATTTTGTAATGAACGAATATAGAAATATCGCAATTTATGTGATCCTTCTTATCCTGGCCATAGTATTCGGTTCGCTCGCGTATTATACGCAAATAAAGCAACACTCAAAGGGAAGATCTAATGCTTAAAGGAAGCCATGTATGAAATAAAAAATATTGACCTGGTTTCACTAGGAAGATCTTTGGCAGTGGTCGGTGGCAGTGTTTTTCTTGCTTCGACTGTATGTTTTGTTGTGCTGGTAGTGGGTTTTGGCGAAATAGACTTAGATGATCTATTGAACGAAGAAGTGTTTATGTTTCTTGGCGTAGGATTGGCTGTTACTGTCGTAGGGTTTTTTATTGGCGGCTTAATTGGAGCAATGGCGTATAATTACATGAGTAGCAGATTCGGTGGAATTAAGCTTGACATTGATTATTATAAGAAAAGCAATGAACCACTGCAGAATAATGGGTCGGATGACTCAAGTGTTTAGCAAGAAGAGCAGATATAATAAAGCATGATGGCAGAAATGCAAACTCATAGAAAAAGTATCGGAAGAACACTTCTTTCTTTGGTAGTGGCTGTCTTTTTTTGTGCATCATTATTCCAGTATAGTTTCGTGTATTCGGCAACGTCAGACGGGGAAGTGGCTGATAATGATTATGAGAAGTATTTAAAATATGACAAATATCTTAAATACACAAAGCGGAAAAAATATCGTAAATACAAAAAGGCCAAAAAGAAGTACGGTTTTGACTCAAGTGCTGAAAAATTCAAAGCCAAGGCGTGTTATAAGGTAATAAAAGGATTTAAGAAAACAAATCCGGTGATGTACGCTACAAGGAAAGCTCATCCTTGCTATTATGGCTACAAGGATTACAGGAGGTATAAGAAATATTATAAACCGGTCAAGAAATACAAGAAATACAAGAAATACGACAGAAAAGAATATAACAGAAGCCGTTATAAAAAATACGGCGCTTCATCAAATAAAGCCGCCTATAAGAGTTGGAAGAAAACCCATCGGAGAGAAGCCAACCTTGGTGGCAGCGCATTAGGTCCTAAGATCTCGATTGGTCTGCACGAATTTACGAGAAATGAACTGAGAGACGACTCTTTTCGCATTACAGCCTATAAAGCTTCAACGGGAGATCCAATTTCTTATAAGATTAAAGATAAGAATAACAGTTCAATTATTTCGGTTGGTGCCGGAGAACAGACGAGAGTGAAATACAACAGCAAAAAGACGCTGAGGATCTATAATTATGATAGTAGCCAAGATGATGAAGAAAAGATCTTGAGTAAAGAAGTTCGCTTTACCGCCAAGAATAGTTCCGATGTAAATGATATTTTTTTTAAATACAGCCATGACGAGATCGCAACGTCTTATGTGAAATATCGCGACAATATCAAACTTCGGTATTATGATGCTTCCGGTTCTGACCGTGATAGGATATGGGTGATAAATTATCTTCCACTTGAGCACTATGTGTGGGGAATGGGAGAGATCACCGGAACAGGCGACAGGGATTATAATCGCGTAATGACAATTTCTTATAGAACCTATGGATACTGGAAGATCAAGTATAGCACCAAGTATGCCTCGCGCGGGTTCAAAGTAAACGCGACACCCGGAAATCAACTTTATTACGGATATGTTTGGGAAACAAAGTATGCAAGAATAAAGAAGGCCGCGAAAGTTACCAGAGGAAAGATCGTGATGTACGGCCATCGCATTGCGATCACGCCGTACAGTTCGTGGACTGACGGAAGAACCAGGAGCTTTGAAGAGCGCTGGGGATCAAAAAATTATCCATGGTGCAAGTCAGTCAAAGATCCTTATGGAAAACATCCGTCAAAAAGTACATCCAGACTTGTTTCTGAAGGAAACCATATGGTAGGGCTCTCGGCGCATGGAGCACTTGACCGAGCAGATCACGGAGGGAGTTACAGCAAAATTATAAAATATTATTATACGAACGTTGATATTTATCGGGCGTATTAAATATTTTTAGAAAATGAAAAGAAATCTTATTATCACTTTGGCGGTCATATTATTAGCCGGAACAGGGTATTATTTCTGGACGCATAGATACGATTATTTCTTTCAAGGGGATAATTTTTTCGAAGCTCAGAACGATGTTGATGAAAAATCTGATGAAGCGGAAGATGATGATGAACTTGATGATGAAAGCGCAGAAAATGAAGATGAAGATGAAGAATCCGCTCAGCTATATGATGCGCCAATAATTATACCGGCTCATTGTGATAACAAGTGCGCGGACTTTAGCGGTGAAAATGAAAAAAAATATTGCGAAGAAATTTGCGGTCTTACCGAAGGAAGGCGGGAAACAGCAGAAAACGGCTGTGGTGAATTAAAAGGTCTTAAGCGGGATGCTTGTTTTAAACAGAAAGCCATCGATGAAAAGAATCAGTCGTATTGTGAAGAAATAAGCGATGAAGCGCTTCGTGAGAACTGCAAAAACAGAGTTTTGGAGGAGATCATGGACCAAAATCCTGCGTTATGATCACAATGACCATGCCAATAAACTAAAGACAAAAAATGGAAAATCCGATTCAAAGAGCACGGACGAGAAACTATTTTGAGAATGATCCTGTGGATGAAAAAGATAGGAAGTCGAATAAGAAACGTGGACAAAAGAAAGATCAGGGGCATGAACAAAAAAAAGAACTGGAAAATCCACATATGGATATACGAAAAAGGTCTCCCTCGCAATCGGGTGACGGCCAGATTGAAATAAAAAAGGAGGGCAAGCCCGAAAAAAGTGTTCAAAAGAGCTCTTTAGCGGAAAATCCGTTTCAAAGAGCGCGAACGAGAAACTATTTTGAGAATAATCCGCTGGATATACAAAAACAGTCTTCCTCGCAGACAAAGGACAGCCGCGTTGAAATAAAGAAATCGGATATGCCCGAGAAAAGTGTTAAGAATGGCTCTCTGTCAGAGGATGAAAAAATAATGAAATTACGACGCACTCGCAATGCTGTGATCTTTGGATCAGCCGGGATCGCATTACTTTTTTTAGTGGTAATTGGATTTCTGGGAATTGAGTTTTATGACACATATTTGAAAAAAATTGCCACCGAAAAAGTTGTCAAAGGCGAAGTTAATGTTGTTTTGAAGATAAATACAGACGTTGATTTTGAACAATATCAATTGTTGGACGAACACTTGAAGAAATTTCCGGGGTATGAACTTCTTGAAAAGGAACTTGATGAAACAGGAAAAGGGAAGTCCCCATCCCAATTTATTCAAGATAAACTAAAAGAGAATAATCTGAACTTTCAGAATGATATTCGTCCCGTGCTGGGACAAGATCTTTATGTGCTGATTCCAAATCTTGAATCTCTGGAGAAGAATCTCTGGCACAGAATGGCGTTTTTGAAAGACAACACAAATGCTCTGCTCAACAGGCAAGCCGAAGAACATCGAATTCAAAAAGGCTTTCTTGCCCAATCGGAGATCTCACAAAGCAAAGACGAAAGCAAAGTTTTAGGTACGACAACCGATTATTATGCCATGAATAAAGATGTTCCTAAAATGGAACCACTCGATTTTATTATTGCTTCGCAGATAAAAGATCTTAAGGAAGCCAAAAGAGTTCTTAATAAGATCAAGTTGGACAAGAGCACATATAAAGTAAAAGAAACTAAACTTAAAGGGTATATATACTATCAGATCGAAAATTTGAAATGTAAAAGCGACAAAACGGTGCCGTTTGATGTTAACACAACATACCACGCGCTTATTGGTAGAAATTGGGTGATGAGCACAAATGAGAATGATCTGAAAGAAATGATCCGGCAGAGAAAAAAGGACCACGTTTTGACCATGCTCAAGGGGCCATTCATCAAAAAAACACAGGAAATGATGGTACTGGAAAACAGTTGCGAGTTCAAAAACGTGATGGACGAAATCGCGCCGCAAAAAGAGAAAGGAATAATATTAGGTTATTTTAAAGTAAATTTCAAAAAGTTCTTTGATATTCCACAGGGACACGAAGAAAGTTACGGTTACTCACCGACAAAGTATTTTAAATATCCGGAAAAATTTGTTTTCGGTTTTCTCTTTAAGGTAGAACAAAGCGGTATTGCATTGCGAAGCGTGTCTAATCAGGTATCATTGAAAAACGCGGCAAAAGCGCCGTACACACAGGGACTAGTTGAGAAAATTCCAACAATGGTCGACGGGCGTTTTACAGACGTGTATTTTGAAAATGAAAATGTAAAAGACCTTTATTATAATTTCAAAGAGAATAATTTAACCAAAGAAGGGCTTGATGAGTGGAACAAAATTAGAAAAGAAGTTGATGATGAAGTAGGAATTGATTTTGAAAGAGATATAATCGACCAGCTTAACGGAAATGTTGCTGCCGCGCTTTTTGCGAAAAGAGAGCTTGAACCGGAAGGCGCGATCATCGCGGAAATTGAAAATAAAGAAAGAATTGTGGAATCGGCGCGGAAAATGATCGAAATGGTTAAAACAGCGTATATCGGCATGTTATCAATTGGCAGCGGCAGTTCTCTCTATATGCCTCAACAGCAAGAGAACATTGGTGACTATTCAATAAATTCGTACTATCCGGGTACGAGTGAAGATCAGGAGCAAATGAATGCTCTTATAGAAACCATCAGAAATTCACAATTAACTGAAACGCAAACAGAGCAGGGAACAATATATTCATATAAATTGCCGGAAACGTCATTCTCTTTTGATTTTGGATTTTCGGGCAATATTTTAATACTCGGCTCCCATTTTGCGGCAACCAAAGAAATAATGGGTGAACTGGCAAACGGTTCTGTTCCGAAACTTGCTGATGACGAAAATTACAGAACAGTATCATCGTATATTTTTCCCGAAGGGTATTCAAAGTTATTTGTAAATACATTTGGGGTATGGAACATGTTTGAGTATTATTTCAACCAATTTGGCTTGTTTGATCAACAGGAAGACAAAGATATGTTTTTCGCAATTGGGGCGATTGTTCGGACAATTAATCTAATTGGGAGTGTGAACGCGACATCACAAGACGAACAAAGCGCGAAATCATCCGTTTACTTCAATATCAAAGAGCTTCCCAAAGAAGTGAAAGATCGCGCTGAATGTTTGCTGGAAGAATAGTATTAAGTTCAGCACAGAGTGACCAGTATTTCTTATAAAAGATTAATGCGATTTTTCTGTTGAAAAATCGCATTAATGTGCTTCGTGCATTGTCGCAAACCTCTTTTTTGTATAGGACGGCTGCCTTGCGAACGTTTAACGCTCATATACTAAAGCGTATTTTGTTCAGCGACCATCCTAGTCGTTGTCTCCGCGTTTGATGCCAACATTTCAATCACACTTGCCATTGAACTCTCCTTTCCTGGTTTAAGTTAACATGTTATGACTTCTGACAATTCACTTGTTTGATATTAACACGAGATGCAATAATGCGCAATAAAAATGTAAAATGCAAATCTCAAAATGACACTGTAAAATGTAAAATTTCCAATAAAATTATTTTAAAATTTTGATTTGTCATTTTGAGATTTGACTTTTGATTTTTGAATTATGTTTAAATCAGTAGCCGCTCTTGTGAGTTCAATGGCTCTTGTCTTGAACCATTTTAGCAATCCCATGTTTATTAATAAACATTTCTTAAAAAAATCAGCACGCTTCCCTTATCGAGAAAAGCGTGCTTTTTTAGGTTAGTTTTTCGTTAAAGGAACAATACGAGAAATGGGTGTCGGTTTCCGTCAGATATTATTCTTGACCAGTACATCTATGTGTGGTGTCTGCCGGAAAACGAAGTCTGTCGGTGCCATGACGGTCTTCGTATTTGTGGCTCAGTCGAGTCTTTTTCATCTTTTTTGCCTCTCTTTTCTTTTTGTACGGAACAGCCGTACGGCTGTTCCGGTCGATTTCATCAAGGCAGCTTCAGTGTCGGGTTAACCAACAAACCGCGCAAATCAATCACCTCCTTTCTTCTCTTGTCAAAAGTTAATAATCAATTTTTCTTCTTTCATTATAGCGTAAAAAATCACAGCATACAAACAATTGAATAATTTCATGTTAATGCTACAATTGTTGTGGTGTATAAGTATTTTAAGTCAATAACTTTACATGGATATTCTTCAAGCGATAATATTGGGAATTATTCAAGGTTTCACGGAATTCCTGCCTATTTCTTCCTCGGCCCATCTGGTTTTAACGCCATGGCTGTTTGGCTGGGAAGATCCCGGCTTAGCCTTCAATGTGGCGTTGCATATCGGAACGCTCATCGCAACAGTCGTCTTTTTTAGAAAAGATTGGGTAACGATCACAACAAGGGCATATCAGGCTGTCTCAAATTGGAAAGAACGTGGCACAAATGACGCGCTGTTGTTATTTATTATTGCCGCAACGGTTCCAGGTGTGGCCGCCGGATATTTTTTGAACGGTCTGGCCGAAACGTTATTTCGAAATCCGGTTTTAATAGCTGTGATGCTGGCTGTGTTCGGCGCACTGCTATTTTGGTCCGACCAGAAAGCCAAACAGTCGAAATCAATTAAGGACATATCTTTCACTGATTCTTTGTATGTTGGCCTGGCTCAGGCACTAGCGATCATTCCGGGTGTTTCACGCTCCGGCGTGACAATTACTGCCGGTTTACTGAGAGGGCTTGATCGAACGAGCGCCGCCAGATTTTCTTTTCTTTTGTCGGCTCCGGTGATCTTTGGAGCCGCCATATATGAATCAAGGATGTTATTTTCCCAAAGCTTCGGACTGGCAGAAGTTGTCGGAATCATTGCTTCAGCGATCAGCGGTTTTATAGCTATAAAATGGCTGCTCTATTTTGTTGAAAAAGCAAATTATCAAGTGTTCTTTTGGTATCGACTGGTTCTCGCAATATTTATTATCGGAATGGTTATTTTTTATCAATAAAGGGATTGTTTCCTAAAAAAGAAATTGTTTCAAAGCTAGTCCCTCGCGGGTTCAATGGCTCCTGCCTTGAACCATTTTAATCCCATAGAACATGAACAGGCAAAAACGGCTGAGAGCATTGGTCTTATTCTCGGGAGGGCTTGATTCCATGCTGGCAGCTGAAATTCTCAAAGCGCAAAATTTTGATGTTACGGGACTGATATTTACCAGTTATTTTTTTGACGCGTCAAAAGCGATAGAATCAGCTGAGGAAATTGGCCTAAAGCTTATCCGAAAAGATATTTCCGAAGAACATCTTAAGATAGTTAAGTATCCGAAGCATGGTTATGGAAAAGGCATAAATCCATGCATTGATTGCCACAAACTTATGCTTTCGGAAGCAAAGAAAGTATTTATCAGTGGCCAGTACGATGTTCTGATGACGGGGGAAGTTCTAAACCAAAGACCTTTTTCACAGAGCAAAAGCCTTTTTCAGAAAATTGAAAAAGATCTGGAGCTTGAGAAAAGGGTATTGCGGCCGCTCTCAGCCGGTGTGCTTCCCAAAACAATGTATGAAGAGAATGGGATAGTTCAGCGGCACTCGCTTTACAAAATAAGCAATAAGAGCAGAAAAAAACAAATTGAACTTGCAAAAAAATTCGGTATTGAAAAATATCCCACGCCTTCCGGCGGATGTGTTTTGGCTGAACCGCTCTATGCTGAAAAAGTTCGCCATTTGTTTCATTTTAACAAAAAACCAACACGGTTGGATTTTCAATTACTGAAGATAGGCAGGCATTTTTGGTTCGAAGAAAAGAAAACGGTGTACGCCCACATTATTTTAGGAAAGAATGAAAAAGAAAATAAATTTATTGTTCTTTCGAAAAGAGATTCGGAGATCATAGTTCAAAGAAGAGACGAGAAAGGACCGACCGCACTTCTCATATTTAGGCGGGCAGGGAAAAAGGAAAAAGGAAGCGTGATTAATGAGGCTAGAAAACTTATTTGGCGATATTCCGGTCAGAAGCCGGTATCGTACGGGGAGTTGAAATATGTAGAACGATAGTTCATAACGAATGCAGTATAATGATCAATAACCAGCACAGCTAAATTTGAAATTTACAATTTGAAATGAATTTTTAATGACCAATTTACAATTTCCTACGCCAGTACAAGTCAAATTTAAAAAATCCCTTATTAAAACAGTAATGGATTTTTAAGTAATTTGGTTCATTCTTGTCTGTCCGTTGTATTGGAGGACAGATTAGATCATTTGTTTTGAAATAAACTA
>DAOUPS010000057.1 GCA_030626045.1 bacterium
CAGCGTTGTCACATATAAAGATCCTTGAAAGTTTGAAATTTAAAAATATCGTTATTTCACTAAAAGCCTCCGATATAGATCGGACTGTGTCGGCCTATAGAATGTTGTCGGAAAAAGTGCGTTATCCTCTCCATGTCGGAGTAACTGAAGCCGGAACAAAATTTAGAGGAACTATCATGTCATCAATAGGGATCGGCATGCTTTTATACGACGGAATTGGAGATACGATCAGGGTTTCTTTGACTGATGATCCTATTGAGGAAATTCCGGTTGCTTGGGAAATTTTAAGCGCGCTTGGATTGAGACGAAGAAAACCGACAGTTACAAGCTGTCCAACCTGCGGCCGAACAGAAATCGATGTGGTGGGGCTTACCAAACAGATTGAAAAAATTGTCGAAAATATAAATGAAGATATTCATATTGCCGTAATGGGATGTGTAGTAAACGGGCCAGGTGAAGCAAAAGAAGCGGATCTGGCCGTGATCGGCGGAAAGAAGATGGGATTGCTTTGCAAAAGAGGAAAAGTGATCAAAAAAGTAAAGGAAGCTGATCTGCTTAGCGAATTTAAAAAAGAACTTAAAAAAATGACTTGAAAAATGGAGGCTTAAATGCTATAAATGGCTGTTCCCAAAAATATCGAGAGAATAAAAATACAATTTTATGAAAGTGAACATTGCAAAAAATGCCGGCTTTTGCGGAGGAGTAAAAAGGGCATTCATGCTTGTAGAGAAAAAATTCAAAAATTATAAAAAAAAGAATCCTGTTTTTATACTTGGATCGTTAGTGCATAATGAAAATGTAATGGCGGTGGTAGAAAAATGGAGAATAAAAAAGATCAAAACACTGCGATCGATCAAGAAAAGTGATACCGTGATCATTACAGCTCATGGAGTAAGTAAACAAAGAATTAAGTCGATCAAGGAGAGAGAGGCAATTGTATTTGATACCACCTGCCCAAATGTTTCGCGCGTCCATCGTTGCGTGTGCGGGTACGCTGAAAAAAGATTTGAAATTATTATCTTTGGAGATAAAAAACACAAGGAAGTGATGGGCATTAATGGCTGGTGCGGCAAAAACGCAAAAATAATTGTGACCAAAAATGAAACGAAAAAGCTTGCGAGGCAAATTGTTAATTCCAAGCGCCAAAGGCCGTTATTAGTGGTTTCTCAAACGACGCAAAATATTGCTTTATTTAGTGAGGCAGTTGCTGCGCTTAAAAAAGCCGCCCACTCTGCCGGCCGGACAATAAAAATAGTGGACACCATCTGCAGAGCGACATCGCTTCGGCAAGCAGAAGCATCGTGTATTTCCATGAAAAATGATGCCGTTATTGTCATTGGAGGAAAAAAGAGCGCAAACACAAGACAATTATGGAAGATTGCCAGAAACATCAATAAGAGAGTGGTGTGGATCGATGAACTAAATGATCGCGCCAAGAAAGAAATAAAATACTTGTTGCGGGAAGCCGACACTGTGGGAATAGTTTCCGGCGCTTCAACTCCGAAATGGGACATTGATGAAACAGTTGCTTATCTGAAAACATTGTAATAAATGGCAGTTATTAGGCTATGAAGCTTTGCAGTGAAAATGAACAATATTATTGACTCTCACTTAATTTATTGATATAGTGGTCAAAGCTATGACGAATAACTTGAACACATTATTATTTTGCCCTATTTGCAGCCAAAAATATTCAAATGGTTGTATTCGGACAGTTGCAAACAGAAAAGAGGCAATAATCGTGCATATAACATGTTCGGTTTGCCGAAGTGCTTCGTTAGCAATCATATCCAATGGAAACGACAATGACAGGCTAATTTCCGTTGGAATGTTAACAGATCTTAGCTACGATGAAATTATTGAGATGATAAAAAAAGGACCTATCACAGCGGATGAAGTGCTGGAAATAAACCAAATAATCAGCTCGGTCTGACATATCGAAAACAGTTCTTTATGATTAAACGTTGTAAACCAACTATATAAATAATATTTATTCGGCTATGGAAGAGACTTACTTAATCAATGCGAATGTACGTAAAAAAGGCAGTAAGAATAGGCAATCGGGGAGTAGGATCCCTGCGATATTGTATGGCAAAAAACTAGACAATATTATGTTATGGATCGACTGTAAAGTGTTTAGTAAGGTTTATGATGACGTAAGAGGAAGTTCTGTTTTAGATCTCATTGTGGAGAATGGCAGTAAGCGGGAAGCGGAAAAGGTGCTGATTTATGGTATACAGCGTGATCCTGTTACCGATGACTATATGCACGTTGATTTTTATCGTGTAAAAATGGATGAAAAGATCGAAACCAGCGTCGAACTTGAATTTATAAATGAGTCGCTCGCAGTTAAGGAGCTTGGGGGTGTTCTTGTAAAAAATATTGATAAAGTTGAAGTGCGATGCCTGCCTGCGGATTTGCCGAAATATATTAAAGTTGATATATCATCACTCGAGACATTCGATGATCGCATCTGCATCGGAGATCTGAAAATATCTGACAAAGTCTTCATTGATCTGGAATCGAAAACAGTGGTAGCTCTTGTTGCGCCGCCGCGAAGCCAAGAAGATATTGAAGAGCTTGAGAAAGACATTGAGGGAGATATTTCTCAAGTCGAAGATGTTGAGAAAGAAGAAGACGAAGATCAATTAGAACAACAGGATATAGAAGATCAACAAAAAGAAAAAGGCAGTATCGAATAAAAGCACAAAAATATTTAAAGGACTGTTCCAGAAAGCCTTTAACGTCGCGTTGAGTTGCTAGATTAGCTCTATGGCGCATAAAAATACAAAAAGAGGAAGTTGGTTTTTAAGTATTAGAAGTATCGTTTTTTGTTGCGCATTGTTAATGATGTGCGATTTTACGGTTGTGTACGCTGAGGAAGTTGATGAGGATGCCGTTAAGAAAGCTGAAAAAAGTGAAGATAAAATTGAAAACTTGGAAGATAAGCTGAAAGATGCTAAGAAGGAAAAAGACGAAGATATTCAAAAAAAGCTGATCATCTCCAGTGAACTCCATCAAATAAACGGAAATATATCAATAATCGGAGAAAAACTTTCTGAATCTGAAAAAGAACTTATCAGGACAAAAATAGAACTTGATCAAAAACAAAAAGAAATTGAATACAAGAAAGAATTATTAGCTAATTTATTGAGGAAAATGAATCAGGTTGATGTAGAGGCTTATTTGATAACTTTTGGAAGCGATAGCGGCTTGGGTGATTATTTTGCGGCCGTTGATGCCTTGCAGCAACTTGAGAGACGGTTGTATGATATTGTCGGAGAGATAAAAAATGAAAAAGTTGAATTTGAGAAGAAAGAGGAAGAACAAGAGATAATAGTGGAAATATATGATGATCAGCAAAAAACGCTTGAATATGAAAAAGTTAAAAAGAGCGTTATTTTAAATCAAACACAAGGAGAGATCAACCAAAAAGACGCTATAATTGGTGAGATCCAATCAAAGATTGCCGGGTTGCGGGCGGATATTTCCAGGCTTTTAGGTAAAGGTTACGATACTGATGACATTAAAGACGCGGTTAAGTTTGCCAGCAAGGCTACCGGAGTGCGGAAGGATTTTTTAATGGGTATGCTTGTTGTTGAATCCGATCTTGGGCGGTACACCGGCGGATGTAATTACAAGGAAAGTCGAATGAACAGCCATCGGAAAAGTATTTTCAAAGATATATGCAAGGATTTGGGCCATAATTACAAAAAACAAAAAGTGTCATGCCCTCCGAAAGGCTACAAGGGGACAGGTGGAGCAATGGGGGTTGCACAATTTATGTCAGATACTTGGAAAGGGTACGAAAAAAAGATTGAACGAGTGACCGGGCACAAGCCTCCGGATCCATGGAATCTTACGGACGGAGTTACCGCAATGGCATTAAAACTCGCCAATGACGGCGCGACATCAAAAAAAGGAGAATGTAAAGCCGCGAAACGGTATTTGGGAGGATCTCACCAATGGTATTGTGATAAAGTGCAGTATTGGGCGGATCATTATGAGAAGCTTCTCGAGTAAAAATTGCTTAGTTTGACGGCGACTAAATAAGCAGTCAAGCATCCAGTATTAATTATTAAGGACTTGAATTTTGAATTTCGATTGAATTTCGACTCAATTTTGAATGATAGAATTTCC
The DNA here is from genome assembly GCA_030626045.1 of bacterium. GTDB lineage: Bacteria > Patescibacteriota > Minisyncoccia > Moranbacterales > DUUL01 > DAOUPS01. The sequence continues at coordinate 4,141 of DAOUPS010000057.1, forward strand.
CAAACAAAAGAATGACTGATAATACAGATATGAAAAAATAATTAGGACATTCAAAATTGAGAAATTCAATCGAAATTCATAATTCATAATTCAAAATTAGCCGCTGCCTGATCCATTATAGACAAAAAACAGTTCCGAATATTCGGAACTGTTTTTTTATATGTCAATCTTTATTCAAGCTATCGGTTACTTATTAAAGCGTTTCAAATCTTTCTTAAACTCAATTTGATAGATTTGCAAGAGAGTCATAAACAGAACGACAATAACAGGTCCAAGTAAAAAGCCGGCTATTCCGAAAAACGCGATGCCACCGAGCGTTGAAAGAAAAACCAACAGAGGATGCAGTTGAGTTTCATTTCCGACGAGCTTCGGCCGCAAAAAATTGTCAATATTACTGACCACTATTGCGCCGAAAAGAATTATGAAGATACCTTGCCAAATCTTTCCGATCAGCAAAAGAAAAATCCCAACAGGCGCCCACACGAGAAGCGTTCCGAGTAACGGTATAAGAGACAGGATGGCAGCTACAAGCGCCCACAGAGTTGCGGACGATACCCCTGCAATAAAAAATGAAATGCCAAGCAATGTCCCCTGAACAATCGCAACCACAAATGTTCCCTTTAGTGTCGCACGGGAAATGGCTATGAATTTATTTACAATCAGCTTTTCTTGTGAATTTTTAAGAGGGCTTAAATTCATAAAACATTTCAAGATCGCATCACTGTCTTTAAAAAAATAATAAAGGGAGAAGAACATTACGAAGGACATAAACAAGAAACTGCTTGTACTCTGATATGTCTTTTTAATGATCTGAAGAAATAATCCCCCCGCACCCCTTAAACTTTTCATAAACTCTTCCGTTCCAACAATAGATTGCATTTCCTCATTTGTAATATTAAGCCCAATTACCGGCGCGTTAAATGAAAATGTTTCGATCTTTTCTTGAATGTTGTTTTGCTGTATTGTTTGAAGCAAGTGATTGGTCTCCGATATTACCATGCTCGATACAAATGCAAGAGGCACAACAATGATAAATAAAATTAAAACGCACATGGCAAGCGATGCCAATGATTTCCTTCCCCTGAATAATTTATTAGTTTTTTTGTACCAGTTCTGAAATAACTGGGAAAATACAAAAGCCAAAGTTACAGCAATGATAAACGGCTTAAGAACGAGGAATGACCCATACCCGACCAATAATATTAGTGCAAATAAGAAAGTTGTATTAAAATGGTTTTTCATGCGATTGTTTCTAAGCCGGCTTTATTGGCAAGAATTAGGAAACTCTGCCCATAACCGCCATTTACGAATGGCGTGACCCTAAATACTCGAAATGAATTTTTGGCAGCGTGTCTGCCGCTTGTCTGCCGATGAGGCAGAAAGTTAGTTTGAAAATGATTCTTTCTTGAATTAGTGTTCCCTTAAATTATATACTACTATCTGAATTTGGTAAATTTTTTTCTTTTAGAAAATCGCTCATTCCATTGATCACGCATCGCTTTTTTGAAATAAGCTTATGATACGCAAGGCGTGCTGTAAAAATAAGCCAAAAATACATTTTTGCAAATTTAGAATAATGTTTATGAAAGAACTTTAGTCCATTTTTGACTAGATAATAGCATTTTGTTTCGTTGTTTGATGATTGAGATTCAGTATGGAAGCACTTTGACGAAGGGACAATATATAAATTAATTCCAGCCTTTCTGGCGCGATAACAAAAATCAGCATCCTCATAATAGAGAAAAAAGCGCTCATCAAAAAGACCGATCTTTTCAATAACTTTTTTGGGAATAC
>DAOUPS010000066.1 GCA_030626045.1 bacterium
ATAATTCCGGAAGAACGGTTCTATCACAAAACAGACAATGAAGTTACCTAATGCAAAAATTGAACTCGCCTTGGCTGAAACCGGTTCGACGGCTATTGGTGTTGACGAGGCCGGAAGGGGTCCGCTGGCGGGCCCCGTTGTCGCGGCCGCGGCATGGGTGAATCCCGATATTTTAGAAAAAGAATTTGAGGAAAGAGCTCTTATACGCGACAGCAAGACTCTTTCCGAAAAACAGCGGGAGCAGATCCATGATCACATTTCCAACAGTGAAAAGTTCGAAGCTGGTATCGGAGAAGTGTCTCACCAGATGATAGATAGATTGAATATCTTAAATGCCACGCTTTTGGCGATGAGATTGGCATGTGAAGAGCTTATAGAGAAAATGGCGCTCAAAAAAATTATCCAAAAAAATGAGGAAGTGTGCGTGCTGATTGACGGCAATAAAAAAATACCCAAGATCTCTCATGAACAGCGTATGTTCGCAAAAGGCGATCTGAATATATTTTCCATTGCCACGGCATCAATTTTCGCGAAAGTATATCGGGATTCAATAATGAAGGGTTACCACAAAGAATATCCCGCGTATGGTTTTGACAGGCATAAAGGATACGGGACACGCTACCATTTCCAGCAAATACAAAAAAACGGTCCGTGCGACATCCATAGAAAATCGTTCGGACCGATCAAAAGCTATTAAAGAACTGTTTCCAAACGTTGTTTCATAGCTGAAATTATAGAGTTGTAGCAGAAAGAGTGTTAGGGAACAGTCCCTTATGTTTATTCTTGCTTTTGTTCTATAAGAAAGTACAATAAACAGGGAAATAAAAATGCAAACTAATCTGTTTTGAATTTAAGTTCTTGAAGAGAGAAAAAGGAGGAATGGAATGTCTGAAAAAGAAGATAAAGTAAAAGCAATGGTGGCTAAAGAATTGAGTATAAGTCAAGCGAATGTAACACCCGAATCGTCATTTGTTAATGATCTGGGCGCGGACTCACTTGATCTGGTAGAATTAGTTATGGCCATGGAAGAAGAATTTGGCGTGGAAATCTCTGATGAAGATGCCGAAAAGCTCAAGACAGTACAAGATGCGATCAATTTCGCTAATGATCATTCATAAAGAAACCAAGAACTGACCTGCCGCAGCACAAAGTGCGCGGCAGGTCTTTAATTTTAGAATTGTTGTAGTTTTTTTAATACATTTTATTTGCGCAGTATTCTGAAAACAGTCCCATTAAAAAATCCGCTTTGTTGCCAAAGCGGATATGGTATTTCTTATTGCTTTTGTCTTGGAAAAACGTCTCAGCGTTTCGTGATAATGCGAAAAATCTGCGTAGCACGTTTTTCACCAATTCCACGAACTCCGGCTAACTGATGCATGCTAAGCCGCTGAAGCTGTGAAGCTTTGGTGATGCCGGCATTACGAAGTACAGTAACTGCCTGTTTAGACAGTTTACCTGATTCTCCTAATTCCTCAAGAGCTGTAGCATCTCGTTCATACAGCTCTTGCGCCATCGAGATCATAATTTCATCAGTGGCCAGTTCACCGAGCGCAAAAGCCTTTATTTTCGGCGTATCAAGCTTTTTTTGCCTAATTTTCAAAAGCTGCTCCATGCTGACAGGTTCACCTTCCTTTCCGTAAAGCTCATTAGCCTTAGCTGTATTTTCGAGTTTGCTATTATCTACTTTTAGAACCGCGAAAATATGAGCCATGCCTAAAAGTTCTAAAACATCGTCAAGTTCGTACCAATATTTTGGGTTATCCTCTAGAATAACGCCATGAGTTTGGGTACGGTTGATCCATGTCAAGTAGCGTTGTGCGGCGTCAACAGCGCCGGTTGACCAGCCGGTTGGATTCTCTGATACGAAGTTACGCAGAATATCAGCTGCCTGATTACGCACGGGAGTAAGCAGATTGATCTTTTTTCGGACATCAATGCTTATTTCAACAAGATCAGTCATTTCTTGGTCAAAAAGATCCTGAGCGTCTTTATGCTCAAAACAATGCCGGCTAAGCTTTTGAAATTGTTTCGCCTTTTTCTTGAGTTCCTCTTTAACTTTCTTTAAACTGTTGTACGCTTCCTGTTTAGCTTTGAGGCTCTTACTCAGCCGTTCCTCAAAAGGTTTGAGCGCCTGATCGTAGGCCTTTTGCGCTTGCTCTTTAGTCCTCATAGCTTGTTTTTTACTAGCTATGGCAGCAGCGTACTTGTCTTTGACTTGATCATAATTCTCGGAATCTTTTGAAGTTGCTTTGAGCTGAGCGTAAGCATCCTTTCTTTTTCTTTCAGCATCCTTTACTTCCTGTCCGGCAGTGCCTAAAGCTGTTTTTTGACTGGCAAGTTGATCCTCGATGTTTACAAGTATTGTGTCAAAAACGTGTTTCTTTTCAGCATACTTTTCTCCTAATTCTACTGAATGTTCACTTAATTCGTTGATAAGATCTTTCAGAACAAGCCATTCTTGAACAAGGCGAGCTCCTTCCCGTTGTTCATCTTGCTTGGCAACTGTTGCCATGAAGCACCTCCTGTTTGTTTAATGTACGTTTGTCGCGATGCCCTTGCGGCATGGATTGCAAAGTTATCTTGGCAATATTACAACTAAGCATATTTACACAAAAAAAGCAACTAAGACTTGAAAAACACGGTAGAACTTGTACCAATTTTTACATAGTGCCTCGGGAGAGACTCGAACTCTCACCCCGCTAGGCAGGACTGGATTTTGAGTCCAGCGCGTCTACCAATTCCGCCACCGAGGCATGGTCTACAACAATGCTATCCAAGAATCTTGACTCTGTCAATTACATTTTTTGCCGGCTCGATTTTGTAAATCAGACCATTTGTTTTGAAACTAAAGAACCGGGCTGCAAGCCCGCTCCAGCGCAAGACCTATTGCAAAACGAAAATGAGTATGTTATCCTTGACCCAGCTTAAAAGATCTCCTTAGGAGATGTTGTTTTGTTTTTAAACACTAGTAAAGGGACTGTTACCAAACTAGTTCCCTGCCTCATCGGCAGACGCGCTACCAAAAATTGTTCCCGCTAAGCGGGATCCACAGCTTCGAAAAAAATTATTACCTATGCTAATGCATAACTAAGAATTTTATTTCTTCGCTGTGGGTAAAATTTCCTAATTTTTGCTAACGAAGCTAGCTTGGGAACAATCCCGTAAAAAGTAATGGCTGTACCAAAGCAAAGACATAATAGAGGACGCACTCGCAGAAGAAGAGATGGGCATCGTGCCTATAAAACGACATCGCTTGTTGAATGTTCAAATTGCAAGAAACCGATCATTTCACATACGGTTTGTAAGTATTGTGGCAATTACAAAGGTAAAGAATATATTGATGTAACAAAATCGGTCAAAGACACATCGAAGAAGAAAAAGAAATAATATTTCCAATTTTTAGCGAAAATAATATGGGAAGCCGCCATCTTTCACGTTCGATAGCCATGCAAAGCCTCTATGAATGGGATTTTAATAAAGAGGGAACACCCAAAAAAGACATCGATGCCATCATTGCCCACAGTGTCAAGGAATTCGGTCCCGGAGTTAAAGATAGCGAGTTTGTTAAAACACTTGTTCACGGCATCTTAAAAGAAAGAAAAGTAATCGATCCCATTATTGAAAAGTGTGCGCCGGAATGGCCAATTGAACAAATAACAATCGTTGACCGAAATGTTTTACGGCTTGGTATTTATGAGTTGATGTTCGGAAAGTACGATGAAGTTCCTCCCAAAGTTGCGATCAATGAAGCCATAGAGCTGGCAAAAGCTTTTGGAGGCGAAAGTTCGGGGAGATTTGTCAATGGTGTCTTGGGAACGGTATACCGTGAAATGGGAGAGCCAATGAAAGATGATACCGCCGAATTTGGAAAAGAACGCAGAGAAGAAAAAGAAGAAAAAGAAGATGACGGAAAGGGCAAGACCAAAGAAAATGATAAAAAAGTGCCGGATGATCCGGAAAAAGATAATAATAATTAATAGTACGGCTGGAGCGAAAATTATGGATACTGTTCATAACTTTCGCTTGAGCGCTTTCTATGATGAAAATAGATCACAGCGATCTGGCTAGGCAATTAGGCATTCATTTCAAGAACATTGAATTTTTGCAGGAGGCGATGACTCATCGCTCGTTTTTGAATGAACACAAGAATTATAAATTCAACCACAATGAGCGATTGGAATTTTTGGGAGATGCGGTTCTTGAGCTCGTTGTTACCGAACATCTATACAAAAATTATGGAAATCCGGAGGGAGAGCTCACAAATTGGCGTGCGGCTTTAGTAAACGGTGAAATGCTTTCTAAGATCGGCAAAAAACTCGAAATCGAAGAATATTTATTAATGTCAAGAGGAGAAAGGAAAGATACAGGCAAGGCCAGGCAATATCTTTTGGCAAATGCCATTGAAGCGATCATTGGTGCGATCTATCTTGATTCGGGATATAAAGCCGCGAAACAGTTTATAGACAAGCACATAATTGTCAATCTTCCGGAAATCATCGAAACAAAAAGTTATCTTGATCCGAAAAGCTATTTTCAAGAAAAAGCCCAGGAGCACGCTCAGGTCACGCCTCATTATGAGGTTATCAAGGAATGGGGACAAGATCACAATAGACGTTTTTTAATGGGCGTATTTCTAGGGGATGAGAAAATTGCTGAAGAAGAAGGGACGTCAAAACAAGAAGCCCAAAGAGCTGCTGCGGCAAAAGCGCTTGAAATCAAAGAATGGGAACAATAAACGCAGAAATGGAAAAAAGGGCAGATAGGATATAAGAATAAAAGACACCGAATCTCCCGGTGTTTTTAAGTAGTGAGTAGTATTCTATTTTTGGTAGTACCTGTCTGCCGCCTGTCTGCCGATGAGGCAGGATGAGGCAGGATGAGGCAGGGAATTGACTTGGAAACAGCTTTCTATTGACGAAGATGATTCGTGAATAGATTCTTAATAAAAAAGGAAGGGAAGGTCACTTGTTGCGTGACCCTCCCGTGGAGGACTCCGCCTGAAACGGGGACGGAGTTGATCAGAGGAACGTCAGGAGAGTTTACCATGAACTGATAACATAGTAGCAGAATTGATCTTAATGTCAATACCCTGTATTAAATGAGTACATCTTGGACGCTTTACCATATTTCTGGATAAATGCCATAGGCGTCATGTACTCCAGTGTCTGATGCGGCCTATGGAAATTATACTCAATTAACCATTCAGTTATGTTTCTATTGAACATGTTCACGTTAGTG
>DAOUPS010000051.1 GCA_030626045.1 bacterium
CCTGCGATCTTGCTTATAATTTCTTTTTCGTTGGCGTTCGGTCTTGATATTTCTCGTGTTACAGTCTGATGAAGCCCCCAATCTCCCAAAGATTCAAAGAATAGAAAAAATGCAATAGCTATTACATAAAGTCCAAAAATGTCTTGTCCCAAATATCGCGTGATAAGTCCGATTCCAACAAGCGCAAGAACAGTGCTCAATATTTTTGTCACTGACGAAACAGCTACATTATATGCAATTTTACGCGATACAGACATCGTATAGTAAACAAAAACGAAAAATTTAAATGGGCTCAAAAACAGTCCCTAAATTGTTTAGCACAGTCTATCCACTGATAGCACAATCCCGAGCACTCAGAACATTTTGGCGGAAACTGGCAGGGGAACGCCTTTTATATTAAAAGCCTAGCTCGTCTTTGATTGAGACTGGTTTTACTACCACTCTTCGCTCATTTTCCTCGCCTGTACTTTCTGTTTTAATTCCTTCGGTATTTGCTAATTCGACATGAACGATCCTTCTCTCATACGCGTTCATGGATCGCAATACAACTGATTTTTTTTCGCGAGAAACTTTTTGAGCTATTTCATTGGCAAGATCGGCAATGGCTTGGCGTTGATTTTCGCGATAACCATTAATATCAACGTTAAAATTAATTTGCTCCTCAGCCCTTTTCCTCACAAGGATACGAAGAATATGCTGAAGCGCTGACAAGTTGGCTCCATACTTTCCAATAAGATATTTTGACTCATTTGATTGTATTTCAACTAAGATCGGGCTAATTCTTTCAGTTTCTGTGGGAATAACTGTTGTCGCAGTATATATCGTCACATCAAACCCCATTTTATTTAGAAAGTCTTTAGCTGTATCTTCAATAAGTTTTTTTCTCTCATCAAGTTGCATTGCAGTATAATTTATATAATTATTTGTTGCCAGATGGCGCTAAGCGCTTATTCAGCTTTTTCTCCTTATCTTCATCTTCACTGAGAACAAAATGTTGCTGAACGATCATAAATATTGTTGTTATTGCCCAATATAAGATCAAACCTGCGGCAAACTGCACGCCAATTATTAATGTTATAACAGGTCCCATATAAACAAGCTGTTGCTGTATCATTGTAGAAAAATCCGGCTCGGTTTCATCCTTGTTTTTATTCTTGCTTTTTTCTTTATCTTTCTTTTTTTCTTTTTCTTGCTTTCTCATCATCATTTTTGCTTGATAAAATTGCAAAGCCGCGGCCACAATTGCTAAAGGAATACTCGGTACCGATAAATCAAAAAAACCAAAAGCAATCGGATTTAACTGTCCAGGGTCTTTGACAAAACTGTACAGTAGTTCAGTTGGAGCGTCCGAGCCAAGCCCGACTATAAACACGCGATATAACGCAATCAAGAACACGAGCTGAATGATCATGGGCATACACCCTGATGTCGGATTGACTTTTTTCTCTTTATAAAATTCCATGACCTTTTTTCCTTGCAGTGCCCTGTCGTGCTTGTATTTTTTTTGGATCTTTTTCAATTCCGGCTGGATATCCTGCATTCTTTTCTGGGAGGCAATCGATTTTTTTGAAACGGGTATCAGTAAAAGGCGGATAATAATTGTAAGCAGGATTATTGCGGCGCCAATATCAGGAATAATTACATACAGAATGATCAACGCGTTATATAACGGCTGAAAAATGAGAAAGGAAAAAAAACTTTTTATAAAGCCAATCATAATTTATTTTTTAGCAGACCTGCCTTTTTAAGGCATCTAAGAATATGTTTCTCGAGTATTTCAATAGAATTAACATCTCCAGCACTAACTTCTTCCAGAAAGAACACGCAATCATAACCCTTTTTTATATCTTTAATGTGTTTTGAAGATATTGTTTGGAATTTTCGTCTTATTGCGTTTCTTTCAACGGCACTTTTCGAATATGATAAACCGACGCTAAGCATGACTCGAGTAGTATTCAACGAATTTGAAAAATGTTTCAAAAACAAAAAACCGCACCGAGTCGATTTTCCATTTGCAAAAACATTTTTAATATCACTTGTACCCCTAAGGCGATGATATTTTGATAACATAAATGCACAATAAATTTAACATTCTCACTTTAGACCGAAAGCCGTTTCCGCCCTTTTCGTCTCCTTCTTTTGAGTATGTTGCGACCGTTTTTAGTTAGAGAGCGCTTCAAAAAACCGTGTCTGCGCGCTCGACGCTTCTTTTTTGGTTGATACGTTCGTTTTGGCATAACAATCCCAGGGACTGTTACCAAACTAGCTTCTACCCAAAATTGTTCCCGCTGAGCGGGACTCACAGCTTTGAAAAAAATTATTGCCTATACTATCGCATAACCAAAAATTTTATTTCTTCACTGTGAATAAAATTTCCTAATTTTTACTAACGGAGCTAACTTGGTAACAATCCCAATTATTAATTCTCTAGACTCAGTTTTTCACTAAATAAAATTGTATCATTCAGCTGTGTAAAGTCAATGGGTGCGGCAAATGAAAGATGCATTTGCTAAAAATAGGCAAATACGCTTTAATTAAAATACAATATGGCAAAGGGACTATTTCCAAACTAACTCTCCGTTTCATCCTGTGGTAAACGGACAGCGAGACGGCGAGCTAGCCACATCGCTCGCGAGCGACGTGGCTAGCTTGGAAACATCCCATAATAAACGTATGCTTAAACGAACAAGAAAAAAAGTTAGAATTGTTTGGATCATCATATCATTGATCGCGGTATTGGGAATGGTGCTTTTTACAATTGTCCCTCTATTGCAGTCGCTATGATTTTTTACGGCAATGAAGCAGAAGAATGAGACAATAGAAAAGCGTTCAATAATGAAAGTAATTTCTTATTTTATTCTAGCGGGACTTCTTTTGGTTTTGCTTTTCTTTATTACCTACAAATTATCTCATCAAATATATAAGCAAAATAAGATCGACAGGGAAATTGAAGGATTCCAGGCGGAAATTGACAGGCTAAGCCAGGAAAATCAGGACTTAGATGAGCTAATAGCTTACCTTCAAACGGATGATTTTAAAGAAAAAGAAGTAAAGGACAAGCTTAATCTGATCAAAGAAGGAGAACAATTGGTACTGGTTAAAGAATATGGACTCTTAGAGCGGCCGATTCAAAACGAAAAGGAGAATGAATTGAAGGTGATAGTTCATCATACAAATTACTACTACTGGTGGCATTATTTTTTTAGTTTGGAAAAATAGCTAAAAGACTGTTCTCAAACTAACTCTCCGTTTCATCCTGCGGTAAACGGACAGCGAGACGGCGAGCTAGCCACATCACTCGCGAGCGACGTGGCTAGCTTGGAAACATCCCATAAATATTGACTTAATTATTTTTATGTTAACTTATAAATTTCTTGAAAAGCAAGATCCTGAAGTAATGGACGTTGTACGGCGCGAAGCTCGGCGCCAAGCAGATGAGTTAGAGCTTATTGCGTCGGAAAATTATGCTTCCAGCGCGGTGCTTGAAGCTATGGGAACAGTATTAACAAATAAGTATTCTGAAGGATATCCCGGACACAGGTACTATGGCGGGAATCAGATCATAGACGATATTGAAAATATTGCGGTACAGCGCGCGAAAAAATTATTTAGCGCTGAATACGCAAATGTACAGCCTCTTTCGGGATCACCAGCCAATGCCGCTGTTTATTTTGCTTTTTTGAAACCGGGAGACAAAGTGATGGGATTAAAGCTTGATCACGGAGGCCATTTATCGCATGGCCATCCGGTTAATTTTTCCGGAATGCTTTATAATTTTGTTCAATATGAGGTTGATTCCGGAACAGGAAGGATAGATATGAATGAAGTTGCTAAAATTGCCAGAAAAGAAAAGCCGAAAATGATCGTTGCCGGATTTAGTGCGTATTCACGCGAGATAGAATGGAAGCGTTTTAAGGAAATTGCTAATGAGATCGGCGCGTATACGTTTGCTGATATCGCGCACACAGCCGGATTGATCTCCGCAGGAAAGATGGACAATCCGGTTCCTTTGTTTGATGTTATCTCAACAACAACACACAAAACACTTCGCGGTCCACGCGGGGCAATAATAATGTGTAAAGAGAAATACGCGAGAGATGTTGATAGAGCTGTATTCCCGGGGATACAAGGCGGTCCACATGACCATATTACAGCAGCCAAAGCTGTTGCACTTGGGGAAGCGCTTGAAGAAGATTTTAAGCAATATGCCGAACAAGTTATTATAAATGCGCGAACAATGGCCGATGAATTTTTAAAAATGGATTACAACGTAATTTCCGGTGGAACCGACAACCATCTTATGGTTGTTGATATGGCAAATAAGGGAATTACAGGCAAGGACGCCGAACAATTGCTTGAAAGGATTGGAATATCAGTGAGCCGATCAACAATTCCGAATGATCCAAATCCGCCAATGAATCCCTCCGGTGTACGGCTTGGGACGCCTGCCGTGACAACGCGCGGAATGAAGGAGGAAGAAATAAAAAAGATTGTCGATTGGATCAACAAAGCGATTGAGCACAAAGACGATAAAATATCTTCAAGAAAGATAAAAAACGAAATACACGAACTTTGTCTGCAGTTTTCAGTTCCAGGTGCATAATAGTTGATTGCAACAAATGAAAGCACTTAAGTCGATTTCAAGATCAGGGATCATAGTGGCGTTTGTTTTGCTTTTGGCCGTTGTTATGATCGATTCATCTCTTTCTCATGGGGAGACGATACAGTTGGGGCGAAATTCAATAAACGCATCCACAGCCAGTAATATGTTATTTATTGTTTCACTTGCCATTTTGACTGTCTCGATGTTCTTGAGAATTATTGGATCTGAAAAAGAATGGAAAGGGCTTGTATCGTTTTCAAAATATTTTGTTCCAATCGCGGTTGTATTTTATGGGATTTCTGTGCTTTTACATGATGGAAATAACGGATTATTCAGCGGTCCGTGTTATTGGGTCGGAATTTCTCTTGTGGTTATCTATGGCTTGGCAATGTTTTATTTCGCGCTCAAAACTTTCTATCAGCGCTGGTAAACAATCCATTAAAGTTCAATAATATTTTAGAAGCTATCAATAATAATGCATGCAGTTGACTGCAAAGCTCTTGCGGAAAAAATTACAGATGAAATTCACAATGAAACTAAATCAATGGACAGGAAACCTGTCTTGGCAATGTTCTTGGTTGGAAAAGATCCTTCCAGCGAGATATACATTCATAAAAAAGAAGAGCAGTGTATTCGAGCGGGGATTGAATCAAGAAAGATCATTCTTTCAGAGAACATAACTCACCGGAATTTGCTTGCCGAAATTGATAAGCTAAATGGCAACGCGGATATTGACGCCATTCTGATCCAGCTTCCCTTGCCAAAACAAATTATTGAGCGGGAAGCTCTTGAGAGAATTGATCCCGGAAAAGATGTTGATTGTTTGCATCCGCTGAATTTTGGCCTATTTTGCGAATATGGAAGCGAAGAAGCGAGAGTAATTCCGGTTACCGCTCTGGCTGTAATGAAAATACTCAAAGAATGCGATGCCGCTATTAAAGGACAAGACGTTGTTGTAGTCGGAAGCTCCAATATTGCCGGTAAGCCAATCGCGCTTATGCTTGTTGAAAAAGGAGCGACGGTGACAATATGCCATGATAAAACAAAGGACCTTAAAAGGTATACTCGTAAGGCTGATATTCTTGTGGTGGCAGCCGGTAAAAAACATCTTGTAACGAAAAATATGGTAAAGTACGGAGCTATAGTTATTGATGTTGGTATTAATCGAGAAAATGGTATAATGCGCGGAGATGTTGATTTTGACAATGTATCGGAAGTCGCATCGTACGTTACACCGGTTCCGGGAGGCGTTGGACCGATAACTGTGGCAACACTCTTGGAAAATGTTTTGCGATTGTCTTATAGAAAGCAATCTAACGGGATCGTTCCCAAACCAGATATCGAAATAATTTGACAAGTATGGCAAAAAGTAAAAAAATTATACTTTGGTCATTACTGGCGATAATTGTTATTGTAATAATTGTTGCAGTTTTGAATCGTGGAAAAGAAAAGGAAGAATATATAACGGAAATTGTTCAAAAAAATGACATTTTTCGAACAATTTCAGTTACGGGTGAAGTAACGCCGGAAAAACAAGCGGACTTGGCTTTTGAAACCGGAGGAAAGATCAGATCAATTGAGGTTGAAGTGGGCGATGAGGTAGAAAAAGGGCAGGTTGTGGCTACGATTGGCGATGGTATTGTCAGATCACAACTTTGGGGTGCACGGATAGCACTGGATATACAGCAGAAAAATTTGGATCTTAGCCGGAGAAAATGGGATGATCTGAAACCGGAAGAAAGAGCGGCTAAAAAACTGGCGGTGGATCAAGCACGCGCCGGCGTTCAAACTGCCAGAGAG
>DAOUPS010000087.1 GCA_030626045.1 bacterium
CATATTTTTTATATTATCTTGATATGATCGTTTCTAACCTAATTTTCATTTGTGCTGGCATTTGCGTTCGAAGCGATTTTCCTTTTTAATGCCTTTTCCGCTCCTTCTTTATCTAAGACAGACTCAAGATCTTTGACTCCTCCGAGTCGTTTCACCCACCAGATCCAAACATCTTCCGTCCACAAAGAAAAGAAGGCTTTGATAAGCAGACAAACGGTAAAAATCATAAGCAGAAAGATGCCGGCAAAAATTCCGATTGCCGCCAGAATGCAAATATGCTCACTCATATTATCAAATATTTGCCTGGTTCCCTCATATCCCCCGAGGCAAAAACCGAAAAAAACGCCGCAAACAAGTCCGATAATGACAAACACAATTATAACCCCAAAAACAACAAATCCACGAATAATATTCAGAACAAACATGGTGACAAGTATCTTGAACGTATCGACAATATTTTTTAGGGCCAGCGAGCATCCCGCTTCAATTGACTGCAAAGATGCTTGGTGCGATAAAACGGCAAACACGACACTAGCTTGTTTGAGATATCCCGCAAAGATCGAAACAGGAATTATGGCTAATATCGCTACAAGGCCTATGAGCATCGCTCCAAAAAAATTCCCGCTGGCTGCTAAAAAAATAACCGGTGATACCAGTATAAGAATGAACAACATTAATCCAAACATAATAACAACATCAATTAAAAGGATCTTGCCAATATCTTTCTTTCCATGCTTCCACACTTTTCGAAAATTAAACGTGAGCTGTTTTGACGGTTCCTGTAATTCGTGAAGCGCTTGAACAGTGCCGTTGCGCGCAATCGCGGAAATGATCCAAATAATAATGTTGATCGCTATAATTACCGCGAAAATCACAATTATCCAAATAATGTGTTCTTTTATGAAATAAAGCACTTGAGCGAATACATCTTCGGAACGAACTCTTGCTTCGTCACCGGAACCGCCGCCGCGATTACTAAAGTTAAAACTAAACCCGGCGCCAGCCGGCAGAAAAATGCCCCAAAACCATAAATATCGGTTTAGCCAAACACGCTGAAAAGCGGCTTTCGCGGCCTCAACATACTCTTGAAATGTCGGCTTTTGTTTTGGCACATCACTCTGCTGTTGACCATTATTTTTCGCCAACATAGCTTTCATCATTTTAATCTTAGTTCAATACATTTTTATTATACCACAAATAAAAGTTGCGCCAACGCGCCACTTTGATTATGATGAGGACATGCCTCTTTAATCCTTGATTATTTATTATTATGCAAAAAACAATTTTTTCCGGAGTTCAGCCTTCAGGAAATCTGCATTTGGGAAATTATCTTGGTGCAATCCGTAATTGGGTTGCTATGCAAAAAAAATATAGCTCTATTTTCTGCATAGTCGATCTGCACGCTATCACGGCTCCCCAAGATCCCAAACAACTTAAAGAAAAAATTATTGAGGTGGCAAAAATTTATTTGGCGGCCGGCATTGATCCTGAGGAGTCAACTATTTTTGTCCAATCGCAAATTCCTCAGCACGCTGAATTGATGTGGATCTTGAACACGATCACAAAAACCGGTGAGTTGTATAAAATGACTCAATTTAAAGACAAGGTAGGTGCAAGTAAAACAAAAGAAAATTTACTAAGTGTGGACGCCGGACTTCTGAACTATCCCATTCTCATGGCCGCTGACATTTTACTTTACGATGTTCATCTTGTTCCGGTTGGGGAGGACCAGCTTCAGCACATTGAGCTTGCCCGCACTTTGGCTCGCCGCTTCAATGATCGTTTCGGTGAAACATTTACTGTTCCCGAGCCGTATGTTCTAAAAGAAGGAATGCGAATTATGGGACTGGATAATCCTGCAAAAAAAATGTCAAAATCAGCCCCGTCAAAATACAATCGCATTGAGCTTTTGGATTCTCCCGATGAGATCAGAGAAAAGATCAGAAAAGCTGTCACCGATAGCGGGAGCGCAATTGAATACAGTGATGAACAGCCTGCAATTAAAAACCTGCTTAACATCTTTTCGCTCATCACTAATACTCATCCAAAAAAAATCGCCAGTAACTTTGAAGACCAGGGATATAAAAAATTTAAAGAAGATCTGGCAGGATCAATCATCGAATTTTTGTCTCCATTTCAGAAAAAATATCACGAAACGTCAGACGCTGAAGTCTTAATGCAGCTAAAAAACGGTAAAGAAAAACTGCTGTCTATTGCAGAGAAAAAGATCAAGGAAGTTAAGAAGAAAGTTGGATTTATTTAATGGCTGGGCTTAATATATGAAAACAATCCCGAGTACTCGGGATTGTTTTCATATTATTCGAGTTTACATGTATTCCTGTCCTGATCAAACTTTGACAGCTTCGTCGCCCTTCTCTGTCTCTGTTTCAGTTTCTCCACCAACTTCTTCCAAATCTGCGGATTCTTTAGAAACAGGAACAGTTTCTTCTGCCGCTTGTTCTTCTTCAGTTTCTTCAGTTTCTTCGACTGCTTCTGAATCTGCGGATTCTTCTGCAGCTGGCTCCGCCTGATCTTCCTGTGATGAAACAGGCTCCTCAACTTCATTATTTTCTTCAGTATCTTCTGCTATGGTCTCTGCCCCTACTGATTCATCGGCAGTCTGATCTTCTTTGGTTTCTTCTGGTTCTGTCATACTTTTGATTTTAAAAATTTAATTATTTTTTTCATCGTAACCCCACTATACCGGTTATGAACCATGTTGTCCAGATTTTGTACTTAATTTTAAGAAATTCTCAGTATTTATTATAGTTTTTATTTAAATCAAAACTGTGATCCGCTTTTTGTTCTGCAAAATTTGTATCACGCAAAACACGAATCAAACATCAGAACAGAATATCTTATATGGTCGGAGAGCCGGGAATCGAACCCGGACTAAATGCTCCCAAAGCACTCGTGCTGCCACTACACCACTCTCCGAAATAAGTTTACACTTCCCAATGGTAGCTTTTTTGATTGAAAAGTCAACAGCGTTAGATAATTCATTTCCTCTTTACATAATTCATTGCTTCATGGACATTTACTATCACTTATGCTAGAATTGAGTAGTATTATGATAAAACTTTAGACAGTTTTAATGAATATTTCCTGGTACGGACATTCGTGTTTCAAGATACAAACAAAGCCAAAACGAGGAGAAAATGACATAATAATTATCACTGACCCATTCGGCAGATCAATTGGTCTGCGCCCTCCCCAGGGACAAGCAGATATTGTTACGATCTCGCATATTCAGCATGATGACCACAACGACCCCTCCACGATCAAGAATGATCCATTTGTTATTGACGCAGCCGGAGAGTACTCAGTTAAAGGAGCTTCTATTCAAGGAATTGAATCTTTCCATGACGCTGTAAGAGGCGCTGAACGCGGTAGAAATACAATTTTTGTGATTGAAAGTGAAAATATCCGCGTCTGCCATCTCGGTGATCTTGGCCATACACTTACTGAAAAACAGCTTGAACAAATCGGACAAATTGACATTCTGATGATTCCGGTTGGCGGAACATTTACCATCGAGCCAAAAGAGGCAAAAGAAGTGATCGGACAGCTCGAACCAAAAATTGTCATCCCAATGCACTATAAGGTAAAAGGGGTAAAGATCGATTTTGCCGACGAGAGTGCATTTTGTGAAGAGCTCGGATCGTGCCCTAAAGAGAAAACGTCAAGATTGAGCATTAAAAGAAAAGATATTGATAATATCAAGAGTGAGATAATCATCATGAACATTATCAACTCATAGTTTGTATTCAGGGATTGTTTCCCGGTTAAAATATAAAAAGTACACAATGTTAAATAGAATACTTGAACAATCTGAATCCTATCGGCGTAAAGTCGCGTTCGTGCTTACGTTTGTTGTCGGTATCGCCATTTTTTCGGTATGG
>DAOUPS010000005.1 GCA_030626045.1 bacterium
CAGATGGCTTGGAATGGAGTGCAGAGAGGTAAGATTTAAATTATTTTTGGCAAATACGTCCAGTATGTCGCGTAAGACCCCAACCCTGTCATAAATTGCAAATAACACTAAGGTTTTTTCAGCTCGTAGTTTCTTTTGAAGAGTTTCATCAATGTCAGGCAATATCAAATAAAATTTTGTAATATTGTCAGCGGCTGACTCTATGTTCTTTGCAAGAATGTTCAGCCCATAAACTTCTGCCGCGACTCGTGAAGCTATGAAGCCCACTTTCTCGTCAATTGTGCTTAAGATTGGAGCCGTGGTGCTGGAAGACATCTCAGTCTTGGCTTGCGGCAGGTTGTTCTCCAGCCAATTTTTGCATTGAATGAGAGCTTGGGGATGGCTCTTTACAATCTCAATTTTTTCTTTATTATTAGTCCTCGCCAACAAGCACTGATGTACGCTGATACTAAAAGAACCGCTTGTTTTCAGAGGGTAATTGATCAAACAATTAATAGTCTCGGAAACCAATCCGCCTATTGTGTTCTCTGCAGGCACTATTCCGACGTCAATCACTTTTGAATTGACTTTTTCAAAGATCTCTGTAATTGTTTTTGTCGGAACAAACTCAGAACTTTGGGAAAAGACTTTTACGGCAGCCTGGTGTGAGAATGTGCCTTTCGGCCCCAAAAATCCGATCTTGAATTTTCCTCCCCAATCCGCCATTTTTTTTGTTCCGGTGGCTATGGTTTTGATCGGCTGTTTGTCAACCATTTTTAAGACCTCGGTTGATTTCATCTGAGCAACTTTTCTGAATCCGTCCAAATAAAGCGAGGTTTCTTCAAATTTTTTAACAAATTTTTTATAGTCTTTATTATTTATATCTTCCGCCAAGTTATTTATCTGTTTTTTAAAATCATTTAAAACTTTTCTAAAATACGGATTTTCAATTTCTATAGCAGCATAAAGTTCGGGGTTTTGCCCCAGAATTCTTCCTATAATAAGACTTTGTAGGCGAAAAACAGGCGTAAGAAAAGAAAACCTTGGGACTATCTTTTGTGAATAAAGCGTTCTGGCCAGATTAATATTGGCAAAGTGCGTAAGTGCTTGAACTATCGCCATTTGCATGTCATGTTCTTCCGGGGAGATATTCACGATCTCAGCTCCATTTTGGACAAATATCTTTTTCAAAAAGTTAATCCAAGAGCTGTTTCTGGCTTTGCAAAAGACGATCTTTTGTCCTTCAAGATCTTGTACCAGAGGTCCGAAAAGGGGATGGATCCCCAACACTCCGGACTTCGCTTTTTTCATCGCTTTGATCGGCTTGGATTTTAAAGAGGTGAAATCGCAAAATAGGGCATCTTTCCTGACATGATCTCTTACCTCTTTGATTACCTCGATCGTTTTACTGATGGGAACTGAAACAATAACAATATCTGCTTTCTCTGCCAGTTCTGTGTTTGTGAGTTTTGTTTTTGAATCAGATATCAAGACCTCAAAACCCAATTTTTGAAAAAAGTTTTTAAACCATGTTCCCATTTTTCCACTGCCGCCGATGATTCCGATAGTTGGTTTGGGCAATCTTTGAACAGTTTTCATATTATGACGAGAATTTATTCTGTAAGATTAATATGTGAGAGCCACCTTGAATATTTCTCCGATTCACCATGAATCGCTTTGGTATAAGCCTCTTTTATCTTTTTGGTTATAATGCCAGTTTTTTCATTGTTTATCACAGTATCATCTATTCTACCGATAACGCAAATTTCTGCCGCCGTTCCGGTAAAGAACGCTTCATCAGCTGATTTTAATTCTTCCACGGTAATGTTTTTTTCTTCAACTCCAATTTTTAAGTCTTTTGCGATTTGTATTATACTGTCTCTGGTTATGCCGCCTAAGATCGCTCCTAATTTTGGTGTAAATAATTTACCATCTTTCACTATGAAGATATTTTCTCCCGGGCCTTCCGCCACATAGCCCTGATAATCTAAAAGTAAAGCTTCGTCAAAGCCGGCTTTTTTGATCTCTAAAGACGCTAAAATTGAGTTGGCATACGAACCGCATATTTTTGCATCTGTTACCGTTGATTTGGGATGGGGGCGAATATATTTTGATATTTTAACTGAAACAACTTCCTTGCCAAGATAGGCGCTCCACGGCCAAACCGCGATTGCGATATTTATCGGCGCGTCTGTGGGATTCAACCCCATTTTTCCATAACCGAAAAAGATCAATGGCCTGATATAACACTCTTCGACTTCGTTTATTCTTATTGTATCTAAAATCGCTTTTTTTATTTCTTCTTTTGAAAAATGAACTTTTATATCCATTACTGAAGCGGAATAAAAAAGCCGGTCAACATGTTCCTGTAGGCGGAAAACAGCAGGTCCGTTTTTCGTCTTGTAAGCGCGAATACCTTCAAAAACACCGCCGCCATAGTGCAAAGTATGAGTTAGAAGATGGACATTCGCTTTGTTCCAATCCACTAATTCTCCGTTAAGCCAGATCTTTTTTACTTCCTCCATATTTTGATTAAATAATTAAATTAAACAACTAGCTTTCAGGAATCTTTTTTGCCGCGCCGGAGCAGGCTTTAGCGATTCAACCGCTAAAGCTGCAACTTTTGTTATTCAACTACTGTTCCCTGAAATTTTTTTCCCTTAAAGATCTTCTCTAAGTTCTTGATGTTCTTCCCGTCCGCGATGATGACTTTAAGTCCCAGTCCTTGCGCGTGTTTCGAGGCTATCGGGTCAAATGGCATATTTAGTCCGGGAGCCCATTTGTTCCCTACTATCTTGCGAAAATCTTTCCATGAAATTTCTTTGATCTTTTTTGCGTCTTTGTGCTTTTTGGGATCTTTATCGTAAACATATTTGATATTGGAAAGATTGATGATCATTCTTGCCCCAAAGCGTTCGGCCAAAATCGTGGCAACGTAGTCTGTTGACCAGCCGGGACGCCATCCCGCGGCCACTACAATTCCTTCTTCATGTGCGAAATGTTTTCGCAGATCGGCTTTTGTGCGCGGATTTTTATTGATGCGGGGATGCGCATACCGCCTGAAGATGGTTTTGATCAAATGAGCGTTGAGCCGCGTTGAATGAACGCCGATCCAGTCTAAGTCATCGCGCGTCAGCTTAGTCACTTTGCCTGCCGCCTTTTGGTATTTTCTGGTGGTACTTCCTCCTCCGGTAACGATCACAAAACGCTTGTTTTTGTGAATTTGTCCGATGATCAATTCGCGAAATTTCTTCAAGAATCTCCAATCAATTTCTTCCGGAACAATTAGCGACCCGCCTAGAGAAATGAGGATTACTTCTTTTTTCATGTAATATTGTTTAAATTTATATTTAACGTTAAATTTTAGCCGGCTTATTGATCTTACCGTGCTTTAATTTCTCTCATTTTTTTCCCACACAGCACCCGGCGGGAACGTAGCCTTTATTTTTAGCGTCTTCTTCGTCGGAAAAGCAAACTATGTTTCCCGGTTTTATGCGTTTGGCATAGCTGCAAGTTGGAAAATGGTATTTGTTGGAATTCTTGCTTCCCACAAAAACACATTCTTTGTTTTGTTCATTCGCACTTCCCTGCTTTTGGGATTCGCCGTTAATTTCATTCTCTGAAATTCCTTTGCGCTGGAGAGTTTCCCCGAGCGTTTTTACTTTTTGCTCCGCCGGATTCGCCGCCACAAGCGGATTGATCGAGACATTTATATTGGCAGCGATATTTTCTCTTTCCTGTGTCTGTCCGGCACGAAAAGCAACAACGGCTACCAATATAATCGCTAGAACGGTAAGTATTTTAGTATCATGCGCTTTCCAAAAATCACATACTTTATTTGACATATGGCATAAATGCTATTATAATCAATGGGATCGTTTCTAATTTTAGGTGCAGTATAACATAAATCGTAAGAAAAAGGCAGTGAGGCAGTGGATTTTGCTTTTCTGTTTTATAAAGAAAAATGGCCCATAGAAAAGCAGGCGGTTCAACCAGCCTTGGACGCGATTCCAAGCCAAAATATCTTGGCGTAAAACGCTTTGGCGGACAAAAAGTAAATAACGGGGAAATACTGATTCGTCAAAGAGGTACGAAATTTCGACCGGGGAAAAATACGAAAAGAACCGGTGATGACACTATTATCGCGCTTAAAAGCGGAGTTGTAAAATTCCTTACAAGAAAAGTTGCTCGATTTACAGGCAGAATGAAAAAAGCAAAATATATCGAAGTGGAATAGTTTCCTTCTTTCTGTCTAAAAAACGGCTGTTTTTGTGCAGCTGTTTTTTGTACTTCGAAAACAATTTCGTTTTACTTTGAAATTCTATTCGCGCACCGAAAAACCTAACGCGTAAATTCACAAGCCGATATTTTTTTGGAATTTACACGTTCTTGGCCGCTTTGATGAATTGAAAGAACAAAGGACCCGGTCTTAACGGAGTTGATGTAAATTCAGGATGGAATTGGCTTCCAAGCATAAAGGGATGCATACTCTGAGGAAGCTCGGCAATTTCCATGAGTTGTTTATTTGGAGAAGTCCCTGAAAATATGAGTCCGGCTTTTTCGAGTTGTTTAATGTATCGCGGATTGACCTCATAACGATGGCGGTGCCGTTCCTTGATATTCATTTTTTTGTACGCTTCGAAGGCTTTTGTTCCTTTCTTAATTTTGCATGGATAGTTTCCCAAGCGCATTGTCGCGCCATAGTGGTGCTCCTGCATATTCTTCTTTTGTTCGATCATAAGATCGATCACTGGACATTTTGTTTGCGGTTTTATTTCCGTAGTATGAACATCTTTAAGACCTGCAACATTGCGGGCGAATTCAATAACCATAAGCTGCATTCCGTAGCACAGGCCAAGATACGGTATTTTGTGCTCGCGCGCATATTGAATAGCGGCAATCTTCCCTTCAACTCCGCGTTCACCGAAACCTCCGGGAACAATAATTCCATTGAAACCTTCCAATTCACATAATTTCTGCGGATCTTTTTCATACGCTTCCGAATTGATCCATTGAATATCAGGAACACGATCTTGGGAATATGAAGCATGTTTGATCGCTTCGATCACTGAAATGTAGGAGTCGGAAAAAATACAATCACCTGTTCCGAAATATTTTCCCACTATCCCGATCTTTATCGGGATTTTTGCATCGCTTACTTTATTAACAAATTTTTTCCACTTTTTAAGATTTGTTTGTTTTATTTGGAGCGAAAGCTTCTTTAGAATGATCGAGCTAAGATCGTCTTTTTCAAAATTAAGAGGCACTTCATAAATTGAGCTGACATCAGGAGCTGAGATCACTTCTTTCTCGCTCACATTGCAAAAAAGAGCGATCTTTTCCTTGCGTTTTTTATCAATATCCTGCTCGGATCTGGCAATTATAATATCCGGTTGTACTCCGGCAGAATTCAAAGATCGAACAGCTTGCTGGGTCGGCTTGGTCTTCATCTCGCCGATCTTGTTAGGATACGGAACATAACTGATCATCACAAACAAAACATTGTTCGGATGACACATTTTCATTTGCCGAGCAGCTTCAGTGAACATGTCATTTTCATAGTCACCGGTTGTTCCACCAACTTCGATGATCACAACCTCGGCCTCGTTGACAGAGGCCGCATTTTCAATGGTTTCAATGACCTCGCCCGTGACATGGGGAATGACTTGAACACATTTACCGCCATAGTCAAGATCACGTTCCTTTTGGATAACATGCCGATAAACACTCCCCGTTGTCATATAATTTGTTGGCGGAAGAGTGGTATTCAAAAAGCGTTCATAATTTCCCATATCTTGGTCTGTTTCAAGTCCGCTGGCTAAAACAAAAACCTCTCCGTGTTCTGTCGGATTCATGGTTCCGGCATCAACATTGACGTAAGGATCAATTTTAATTGCCGTGACACTAAGTCCTCTGGCCTGGATTATCTTGGCAATTGATGAGGCCGCTACGCCTTTCCCGATTCCGGACATAACGCCTCCGAATATAAAAATATATTTGGCATTTTTTTCCCAGTTTTTTCCTTTCATTTAATTTTGCTTGGCTGTCTTCGACCTAGCTTTACCAATAAAAGACCATGAGGCTTTATTACGCCCCTAAGCACTCGGAGTTTTTCTTAGTGGGAGTTAGCTTGAAAATAGCCGCTTATTACTTTTTGAATATATAAAAAGCCGCCACCCCTAAAATAGCTAACGACTTTAATGGGATTGTTTCCAAACTAGCTCCTTGTCTCATCGGCAAACAGACAATAAGACAGAAAATTAGCTCAAAAAATCCCTTGATATAATAGAAACATACTACGATCTATTTCTTCTCAATGATCACTTTCGCGTTCGCTTCAATTCCATGGTTGAAAAAAAACTTTATTGGAAACTCACCTAATTCTTTAATGGGTTTGTCGAGCTCTATTGATGATTCATTGATCTTTATTCCGAGTTCATCCACTTTTTCAATTATTGCTTTTTTGCCAATGGACCCAAACAGTTTATCTTCGTCTGTTTTCACACTGAATATGAATTCTTCCCCATCGATTTTTTCAGCATCTTTCTGCACTTGCACAAGCTCTTTTTCTTTTTTCTGCACTTGCTCCTTGGTTATTTCTTCAGCACGCACAAGATTCGCGGCAGTGGCCGGCTCTGCGAGCCTGCTTGGAATGAGAAAATTTCGCGCGAAACCATCGGCACCAGTTTTTATCCCTCCCGCTTTTCCAACATTCTCAACATCTTTTAATAA
This sequence comes from bacterium, assembly GCA_030626045.1. Classification (GTDB taxonomy): domain Bacteria; phylum Patescibacteriota; class Minisyncoccia; order Moranbacterales; family DUUL01; genus DAOUPS01. Next base: position 6,712 of record DAOUPS010000005.1, read on the forward strand.
TACAACCTTCATCTTTACCGGTTAAATTCTTAATTGGCTTTCTATAATTCCAGTGTAACAAAAACAGAGAACAATGCAACTTTATCACACTTTTACTTGTCACGATCCGGCACGAGATTTGCCAAAAACATTTGCAATTACATTAACGACCCGCTTGTCCATTACTCTTGGAATAATTCTTGTCGGAGCAGGATCTTTGATCATTGCTGAAAGAGCTTTAGCGGCTTTTATTTTTATTTCGTCAGTAATCGATATAGTACGTGAACGCAATGCTCCTTTAAATATTCCCGGAAATACTAGAGCATTATTAATTTGATTGCCAAAATCCGATCGTCCGGTCGCAATAACCGCGGCACCGCCTTTTTTGGCTTCACCTGGCATTATCTCCGGACACGGATTAGCCAGCGCAAACACGATCGGCTTTTGCGACATTTGCTTAATATCAGAACTGCCAATGATATTCGGCGCGGATACTCCAATAAAAATGTCTGCTTCTTTGAGTGCCTCATGAAGTGTTCCCCGAAAATTTTTCAGGTTAGTGCGACTGGCAATTTTCTTTTTGGCAAAATTCATTTGAGCTTTGCGCCTCTTATATAGCGGTCCTTTTGAGTCAAAGATAATGACGTTGCTTAAACCGTAATGCAGAAGAAGGCGCGTAATGGCAATTCCAGCAGCGCCGGCGCCGGAGATCACAATGGAACATTTTTTTAAATTTTTTCCGGTTACTTTCGCCGCATTCAAAAGTCCGGCCAGAACAACAATGGCTGTTCCGTGCTGATCATCATGAAAAACCGGAATATCAAGAGACTTTTTAAGTTTTTCTTCAATGGTAAAACATCTCGGTGCCGAGATGTCTTCAAGGTTAATTCCGCCAAATCCCGGTGCTATCGTCTCAATAAATTTAACAATCTCATCTTCGTTTTGTGTATCAATAACCAACGGCACGGCATTGATACCGCCCAATTCTTGAAAAAGCACCGCCTTTGCCTCCATAACAGGCAAGGCCGCTTCCGGACCGCGATTTCCAATCCCTAAAATAGCGCTGCCGTCACTCACGATTGCGACAGTTCGCCCTTTCCATGTGAGATCATAAATCTTGCCTTGGTCTTTTACAATTTCAGCTACAACATCAGCGATGCCTGGCGTGTAAATTGAGGAAATATTTTTTGAGGTAAGTTTTGTTTTTGATACTACATTGAGTTTGCCATTCTTGCTTAGGGACAATGGATTCATTCTACTTGCTTTTAGCGCTTATTTTGACAGGAGTTAACTTGGCAGAAATCTTCTTAATGCTTTCGAAAACTGAGAGCACCGCAATGGCTCCTTCAGATGCCGCGGTAATTATTTGTCTGAAACCGTTTGAATTCGTAGTAATATCACCGGCAGCATAAAACCCTGGAACATTTGTTGATTGGTCCGGTTTAGTAATAATATATCCAAATTCGTCAGTCATAATATTCAATCTTGATATTATTTCACGATTCGGCTCAGAGCCGATCTCAATGAACACCCCGTCAGTCTTAAAGTTTGATCTCTTTTCTTTTATTTTCAGCGCAACACTATGAACAGCTGTTTCTCCGTTAATTTCTTCTACAATTGTATTGTATAAAACAGTAATATTGCCGATTTTTTCTATTTTATCGGCATAGGCCGGAGTACACCTTAATAATTCCCTGCGATAAACGATAGTAACTGTTTTTGCATACTCGGAAAGCATCAGTGCCGCCATAGCAGCCGAATTTCCTCCACCGATAACGATCACATCCTTTTTCTTAAAAAAGGGACCATCACACGTCGCACAGTATGATACACCTTTACCCAAAAAATCATCCTCTCCCGGAATGTTAAGCTTCCTGCATGTTGTCCCGATCGAATATATGAGATGTTTGGCCAAATAAGTTTTCTTCTTTTCAGTTTCGAGTTCAAATCCTTTTTCCGTTCTAGTAATATTCTTGATTGCTCCTTGCCTGATATAATCACCGAATGATCTAACATGTTCTTCCATTTTTTGCGCCAAGCCAAGCCCGGCGATGCTTGGAAACCCCGGATAATTTTCAACTTTATGAATTTCGTTCAAGTAGCCCCCGATTTCAGCGCCAATCAAAACATGATCAATGCCATATCTTGAAGCATAAATCGAAGCAGTCAGTCCTGCAGGACCAGCGCCAAGGATAATAAGATCGTACATTTATTCTGAAAATTTATTACACGTTTTTGAGTTCGTTAAGCAGAACTTCTTTTGATTGAACACCAACTATTTGTTTGGCGAGCTCTCCATTCTTAAAAATGATGATCGTCGGAATTGACATTACACCGTATTTTTGGGCAGTTTCCGGACTTTCGTCAACATTAAGTTTTCCAACAATCGCTTTGCCGCCAATCTCTTTTGCCGTTTCCTCAATAATCGGACCCATTATTTGGCAAGGTCCGCACCACGGAGCCCAAAAATCAATAAGTGCGATCTTGTTGCTCTTGAGAACTTTGTCTTCAAAATTTTTGTCATTCAATTCAAGCGCCATGCGTAAATTATTAATTTTTATAGTTGTCTGGAGCTGCTATATTTAGTTTCCAAATCTTCTGGCTCTTTTAGAAAAATCTTCCACCACTTTTCGAAATTCGGAGGCGGAAAAATCAGGAAACATAAGATCGGAAAAATAGTATTGTGCATTGCGGGTTTGCCACATCAAAAATCCGGTGCTGTTATGAGGATCGCTCTCAACACCGGTTCGAATCAATAGATCAACATTGGGAAGCAGCGATGTCATTAATTGTGACCTAAGTTCGGATTTCGTTACTTTAAACCGTTTTTTTAAGAGATGCGCCTTTTCAACCAGCTTTTGCGCTGCCAGAATGATATCGTCGTCCCCATTATACGCAAGCAAGAACGTTAAAAAATATTTTGAATGGTGTTTTGTTTTTTCAACGGTTTCAGATAGCATATCTGCCAAATTCTTTGGAAATTGTTCTTTCCATTTTCCAATAATATTGATGTGTACCTTTTTTTCATAGACTTCATCGCTCTCAATAAGTTTCTTAAAATATTGCTTATAAATGTTAAACAGCGCCCTTTTTTCAATCAGCGGACGTTTTTGGATATTATCTCTCGATGATCCCCAAAAAGTCAAATGCCGTATGCCAATGTTAAATGCTTCTTTGATAAGATCTTCTGTTATTTGCGCACCTGCATCATGGCCTTCATGTGGTTTAAGCGACTTCCGTTTTGCCCATCGCCTGTTGCCGTCGGGAATAATAGCTACGTGGTCAGGAATTATGAATCTGTCTTCCGTCATCAGTATATGTTAATTAATATTGCCGTTCTATGATGAAATGGGCAATGCCCTCGAGAAAATTTTTTGACTCTTTATGCCGAATATCAATTGCTGAAAATGCCTCTAAAGATCTATTCACCAGTTTTTCTGAAAGATCATGGGCATAATCCAGCGATCCTGTTTCTCTGATCATATTTCTGAATACTTCAATTTCACTTTCGCTTATATCTTTTTTACCGAGAAGCCGCGAGACAATTTTTCTTTGCTCCTTAGTGCCCATTTCAAGCGCCTTGACTACAAGAATTGTTTGCTTTCCCTCAATAATATCTGAACCGATTGGCTTTCCAAGCTTTTCTTGCTTCCCAAAAACACCCAGAATATCGTCACGGATCTGAAAGGCGATTCCGAGCGGAATTGCATAATCGGTAAATTTTTTAAGTATATCGTCGTTTACCTTCGCAAGAATTGCTCCCAAGTGCAAAGGCCCTTCAAACGTGTAGCGTGCGGTTTTGGCTTCGTACATGCACATAATATCCTTCTCTGTTGCTTTTCCCCTGGCTTCCAGTATAACATCAACCATTTCTCCGGGAATAGTGGCATAAACAACCTGCTGTAATTTATTAAGCGCTTTCACGACATACTCGGGAGGAAAATCGGCAGTGAACATAACTTCATTGCTCATTGATGCTATCATATCACCGGTGATTATTGCCATTGAATTTCCAAAGTGGACAGAGTCTGTTTTAAAAAACATTCTTTGAGCCATTTCTTTATACTGTTCGTGAATTGTTTTTATGCCATGACGAAGCTCATCATTGTCTATAATATCATCATGAATAAGAAGAAAATTATGGGCCAGTTCAATCGACATGGAAGTTTTCACCATTTTTTCATATTCCGTTCCTCCTGCCGCAAGATAACCATAATACATTACAGCCGGACGAATACGCTTGCCGCCAGCCATTGTGAAACCACGGATCATTGCAACAGCTTCCTCAGAAATCGCATTAATTTCTCTTGCCTGTTTGAGCTTCTCATCAAAAAAACGCTCCAAATAAGGATGTAGACGTTTTCGGTAATCACTTAAAAGCTTGAGCGCGTCCAATTTTTCTTTTTTATTTATTATAAGATCCTTGCTGTTAAACTATCTGTTGACAATTATTTGTAGCCCTAAGGGGAATCGAACCCCTGTTACAAGGATGAGAACCTTGCGTCCTAGCCACTAGACGATAGGGCCCGTTAGAGCAAAATGTCATTGGGAATAGTCCCTTATTATAAAAAACTGATCCCAAACCGGCTTCTGTCAAAAATCTTTGCTAATGAAGCTGGTTTGGGAATAGTTATTATAACGAAACTCCTTTCCACTATAGCGAAAAATCGAAAATCAGTCAATTATATACCAGCCCCACAACACCAAAAACCAAATGTTATTCACTGCATTGGCAGACCTTGCGCGAGCCCACAGAACTTCAGCAAATTTCTATATCTTCTATCCTTGCCTGGATAGACTCTTTCCCATTCCAAATATTCCGCTCAAGACGGTAAACAAGATTAATTTTGTCGCCTTCAGATAAAGACTGATAATCTTTTGCGGCTCCAAAGCCAATTACTTCAATTGTGGCATTGGGATCATTGTCGTCAGCGCATGTTAATTTAAGATGCGCTTCGCCGTTTCCAACCGTTCTTTTTCGTATAATCTGAAGATTACTGGTAAGAAATAGCGGACAACGATTTTTTTCACCAAACGGTCCAAGCTGATCAAGTTCGTCAAGAAGCTTCAAATTCAGTTCATTTATAGACAAATTTAAATCAATCGTTATCTGTTTGGCAAACAGATCCTCTGGCAGCGAATCAGCGTCGTGTTGAATGTTCTTGGTAAAAAGTTTAAAGTTCCGTTTTGTTATTTCAAACCCGGCAGCTTTTGGGTGTCCGCCATATTTTATAAGCAGATCTTTCTGGCACTCAAGCGCCTTAATAAGATCAAATCCGTGCACCGATCTCCCCGAACCTTTGAAATATCCATCAAATTCCTTTAATAAAATTGAAGGTTTCTGAAATTCCTCGGTTATTCTTCCGGAAGCCAATCCGACAATTCCAAGCTCCCAATGCGGTGACGTTGCAATAATGATATTATGCGATTTTTTGCCGCCAAGATACTGCTTTCGAACTTGCTGTACAATTTCTTTTGTAACCTTCTGGCGATGATTATTTCTGTCCTCAAGATCCAGCGCCAAAAGCCGAGCTGTTGATTCTTCAGCAGCCTTGCAGCACAGCAGCTCTTTCGCTATGCTTGCGTGATCCATTCTTCCAGCCGCATTGATGCGCGGCGCAATTTGAAAAGAAACAGTTTCAGCACCCGGAATACGCGATCCGTTGATCGTGATACGTCCAACATGGAACAATTGCCGCAGACCAACACGTTTTGTTTTCGATAAAACCAACAAGCCGTACTTTACTAACATTCTGTTTTCACCTACAAGCGGCACACAATCGGCAATCGTTCCAATGGCAACAAGGTCCAAAAACCATTTCAATTGTTGTTTGTCATATTTTGAAATTTTTGAAGCAACGGCTTGAATGAATTTAAACGCGACGCCAACACCGGCAAGGTTCTTATCTGGATACACGTCCTCTTTTCTTTTTGGATCAACAACCGCAATAGCACGGGGAATTGCCGATGGAACATGATGATGGTCAAGAATTATTGAATCAACTTTTAATTTCGACGCGTAATCAACCTCTTTTTCATTGGAAATACCGCAATCTACGGTAATAATAAGAGACGCGCCTTTTTTCTTAATATAATCAATAGCCCTATCATTTAGCCCATAGCCTTCCTTATTTCTGTCTGGAATATAACTGACTGTGTTTATATTTATTTGCTGGAAAAAGTCGAGCAATACCACTGATGCGGTTACGCCATCGGCATCGTAATCGCCAAAAACACAGACAGTTTCTTTTTTCTTAGCTGCCAGCAAAAGTCTGGCAACCGCTTTGTCCATATCGAACATCAAGAAAGGATCATGGGAATCTTTTTCGTAATCGGCGTTAAAAAAGGAGTTCTTTTGTTTTTTTGTTTTTATGCCCTTTAATAATAAAAGGCATTCAGCTGCCGGTTCAAGCTCGGGAAAGACCCTATTATCAAGTGTCGGGCGTTTGCTAATATTCCAGCTCTTTTTCATTTATTTTAATGGAAGTTGATTTGGCTTAATATTTTCTTTTGCAGTTTGGACAATAAACGTAAGCCTTAAAAGTTTTATCGCTATAATATTTTATATTAAACGCTAATTTGCTTCCGCAGTTCTCGCATTTCATTTCCGGAGGAAGTTTGTAATCCTCAATAAAGCGCTGTCCGTCAAATTCAAGAGAATTTATTCCAAGATCATATTCGCCATGATTGATTGCCTGTAAAATGCGCTTGATAACCTCGGCAGGCATTGTCATGCCCTGAACAATAAAATCCTTTACCCCGAGTTTATTCATATGCTTTCGATCCTCTTCTCTTCCCAAATGAGAACTCACGATTACCGGTATGTTGGCGGTATTTGTGTATTCTTTCAGCGATTGGATCAGTTGAAACCCGTCCATTCTCGGCATTATGATCCCGGTAAAAATAAGGTCGATTCCTTCATTGCTTGTCGCAACATCAAGCCCTTCAACTCCGTCTTTCGCTTCAATTACCTCAAAATTATTTTCGCGCAGTAAGTCCGCATACATCGTACGGATATCTTTGTCATCATCAACAAGAAGCACTTTATTTTTTTTAGATTCCATTGATTGACATTTTAATTATTATTTATATGCTTGTTCCTGAGCCGGTTTCCTGTTTAAATAGCGTGATTCCGATTACTCGTGGATAGAAATTAGTTCGGGGACAGTCCCTTGATATCAACAATAATTTTAAGGTCCACGATGACTGGTTCTTTATCCGGATACATCATGATCGGATTCACATCAAGTTCGTCGATATAAGCGTGTTTTTGTACAATTCTCCCAACTTTTTCAGCTTCTTTGGCTATTCTTGAAATACTGATCTTCTTTTTACGGATTATTTTTGCAAGCGGAGAACTTTTAATTTTTTCGATGATCTCTTTTTGGCTGGCGGGAAGAAGCCATAAGCATTTGACATTAAAGGCTTCGGTAAGCACTCCTCCGAGGCCTAACAGCAAAACATGGCCAAATACTGAATCTTTTTTTATGCCAATGATGAGTTCCAGTCCTTGTTCTACCTGTTTTTGTATAATAACTTGATCATTTTTAAAAAGCTTTTTTAATCGATTGAATTCTTTTACTAACTCTTTACTGTTCAATATATTCAAGGATAGGCCGTCTTTGGCATTTTTATGAAGAATATCCGGACTGTCGACCTTCGCCACCAATGGAAATCCGCCGCTTATTTTTTTTACATCATCTTCACTGTTAACAATTTTCGCGGACAGAACGTCGAGCTTGTATTCTCTGCCAATCGAGCAAGCTTCGCCATACAAAAGCACTGATCTCTGCTCTTTTTCTAATTTTTCCATCAAGGCGCTGGATTTAACCGGCAATTCCTTGGCAAAGACCTTTTTACTTTTTCTGATGCCATTAACATATTCTATACATTTGGATAATGATCGAATTGCTTGATAGGGGAAAATAAAAGAACTGTAACCGTGCTTATTCAATACTGATGTTGCCTGGCGATACGCCTCCCCGCCAATAACGATCGGCACAAAAGGAATGTGGTATTTTCTATTGGCAGCACTAATTTCGTCTGCAATGCGGCTGATCGGCGTTTGCGCTTGCGGAGTAACGATCACGCAAACTGATCCGATCTTTTTGAATTCAGCGCATTTACGGAAGACATTTTTGTATCTGTCTTCCATCGCGTCACCGAGCACATCGACAGGATTTTCAACGGAGCTCTCAGCCGGAAGACATTTTTTTAATGCATCCTTTTCTTTCTCCGAAAAAGTATAAAGCGACACATTCTCTTGGTTTTCCGCAAGATCCGTTGCTATGACACCCGGTCCTCCCGCATTGGTGATAAAAACTGTATCTTTATTTAAAGGACGCTTAAAGCCATTTAATAATTTTAGTACTCCGACAAAATCGGGAAGATTATTGCAAATTATTCCTCCGTTATCTTTAACAGCTTCTTGAACAATCTCGGCATTTCCAGCCATGGCACCGGTGTGTGATTGGATCGCCAGCCGAGCTTTTTTGGACGAGCCTGCCTTAATGATAACAATCGGTTTTTTACGCGATATTTTATTAATAATGCCTGCAAAACGCTTCCCATCAGTGATATCTTCAAGATAGAGCGCGATAATTTTAGTTTCCGGATCACTGGCGAAAAACTCAATGAAATCATTCTCATCAACATTGGCTTTATTGCCAAGTGTTGCCACAAGTGAAAATCCCAGCCCGTGCTCCTTAAGTAAATCAAAAAGAGCTGTTGTAAGCGCCCCTGATTGTGCGATAAGGCCAATGCTTCCTCTTGGAACATCGTGTTTCGCAAAAGATGCGTTAAGCCCATAATGAGTATTAACTACTCCGAGACAATTCGGACCGATGATATTGAGCTTATACTTATTTGCCAATTGTATGATCTTTTCTTCCCGTTCTTTGCCTTCTTCTCCAATTTCAGAAAATCCGGCGGAAATAATAATAATATTTTGTATTGGATACTTGCAGTGCGCGCATTCTGTTACGATTTTCTCAACAAACATGGCCGGTACCGCTATGATCGCTATGTCGACTTTATTTTTAATATCCGTAACGGATGGATACGCTTTAATTCCCATTACTCGCGGCCTTTTGATGTTGACAGGATATAATTTTAGAGCGTTATTCTGTTGAAGATTTCTCATTAATATATTCCCGATCTTCCCTTTTAATGATGAAGCCCCAACAATAGCAATTGTTTTAGGTTCAAATATCTTTTTCATGTATATTTATCTGAGCTTACTTATTGATTTTATATACTTCTTCTCAGCATTTCTTAATTTTTTTTCAATTAAAAGGCCCTTCGTTGCCCCACATTTAGAAACCGCTTCGGCACTATTCACAATTCCCCAAGCAAGCGACGTTTTAAGATCATTATCTTTCAGTAAAGATGCTAAAAACCCGCTCGCAAAAGCATCTCCGGCTCCTACCGTATTAACGACTTTCACGGTTTTTGCCGGAATGTGGAAAAGATCTTTATTGCTCGCAGTATACGCGCCCTGCGATCCATCAGTAATAACAACAATTTCGCATCCTTTGCCAAGAAGTTGATCGCTTAAATACACAACATCGTCACTGGCTTTACCGCTAATATTTCTTACCAGTTCAATTGCTTCATCTCTGTTGACAAGCAACACCTTGACACCGGATAAGAATTTAACGATCTTTTCAGCGTCGTTTTCTATTTGGTAGCTTGATGGATTAAGTACAATTGGGACATTTTTATTGCCGACAAATTCAGTAATGGCCAAAAAATCCTCGCGCCATCCCGCTTTTTGAGATCCAACATAAACAAGATCAGCTTTTTCTCTGAACTTTCTTAATGCTTTTTTCACATCAAACAATTCAACCGAATCACCGGTTCTGAAAATAACATGGTCCTTATGTTTTTTATCTGTCAAAATAACCGAAGTTTCGCTTTCTGTTCGACCATTTCGCTGCATGTAGTTTTTTTTCAGCTTCTTTTTCCCTATTTGTTTTAATATCCATTTTCCGGACTCCGATTTCGATACTCTTGAGAACACAAAGGGCTTTATACCGCACAACAACATTCCGGACCCAATATTAACCGCGCTTCCCCCAACTTCCTCCCTGAAGTCGTCAGCGTATATCTTCGCGCCAAATTCAAATCCCATAAGCCGTTTGGACGTGAGGTTCTTGGGGGTATCAATGATCTTTGTTTCTTTCAGTGAAATGAAGATATCCCTGGTCACGGATCCTATGCAAATTATTTTTTTCACGCGTGTTAATTTATTTAATTAATTAATGACTCTTCTCTCATTTCTTTTGGCTTTGGAAGATCAAGCAGATCAAGAATTGTCGGTGCGATATTTCCAAGCACTCCTCCGCTTTGAAGCTTCTTTTTTTTCATCTCCTTCCGGTTGGAAACAATAACAAAAGGAACAGGATTTTTTGTATGAAAGGTAGATACCCTTTGCGTCTGTTTATCTATCATTATATCAGCATTCCCGTGATCAGCGGAAATAACCAGAGTGCCATTTTTGTCTTTGACTGCTTTAGATAACCGAATCAGTTGCTTGTCAACACATTCAGCCGCTTTAACAACGGCCTTAAAATCACCCGTATGCCCCACCATATCAGTATTCGCGTAATTAACAACAATGGCATCATATACGCCATAACGTACGCTCTTTATAATTACATCGGTAATATCACCAGCCGACATTTCAGGTTTTTCAGCGTATGATCTCACGATCGGCGAACGAATCATTATACGATCCTCTCCTCCAACAGCATCCGCGTATCCGCCATTAATAAAATAGGTTACATGCGCAAACTTTTCAGTTTCCGAAATGTAGAGTTGCTTCAGGCTTGATAAAGCAACCGGCAGCGTTCCAGCCAGCGGATTCGATTGAAAAGCTGTCTTCAGATTTAAGTCAGGCCCAAAATTAGTCATCGCGACAAAAAACAGCTTTTTGAGTTTTGGCATCTTTGGAAATCCTTTCTCTTTTTCAGTGTTTGTTCCCACGAAAAGCTTGGATATTTGCCGTGCTCTATCTGAGCGAAAATTAAAGAATATGATCGCGTCACTATCAGTGATCATAGCGACGGGCTTCTCATTTTCAGTCAAAATCGAAGGTTCAATATATTCATCAAAATTTCCTTTCTTGTAATTGGCTTTAACAATATCTTCGAATCGAGCGTATTGCTTGCCTTTTCCATTAACCATTGCGTTATAAGCTTTGAGCAATCTATCCCAGTTCTTTGCCCTATCCATGGCATAAAATCTTCCGCAAACCGTTGCGCACTTTGCAATTTTCTCGTCATCTAATAATTTTTTCCACAATTTCCAATGTTCGAGGGCGCTTTGAGGATATGAATCTCTTCCATCGGTAAAAAAATGCAGAAAAACCCGTTTGCTCAACCCAAGCCTTTTCAAAAATATGAGAAGCGCGAGCAATATATCCGGATGCGCGTGAGGACTGTCTTCATTTCCAAGCAGTCCCATCAGATGAATATTTGAATTATAATGCCGTATATGACGGATAGCGTCCAAAAAAGCTGAATTTTTAAAAAATGATTCATTGTTAATCGCTTCCAAAATAATTCTTACGTCTTGTTCGACAATTCTTCCCGCGCCAATATTAAGATGCCCCGACTCAGACCCGCTCATCTGATTCTTCTCCAGCCCGACATCAACGCCTGTTGCACCTAGCTGGGTGTACGGATAGTTACTAACAGCATCATCAAAAAAGGGCGTTTTGGCTGCCTCGATAGCATTAATGTTCCTATCTTTTGGACCTACCCCCCAGCCATCCAAAATTGTGAAAACGATCGGATTTCTTTTCTTATTCATATTCTTGAAAGGATCTTTCTATTTCAAGTATTCTATTATATTTGCTTACTCGCTCCCCTCTCGCAGGAGCTCCGAATTTTACGTAATCGGCTGAGACAGCTACCGCAAGATCCGAAACAAAGTCATCAATTGTTTCTCCGCTTCGATGTGATAGAAAAATTTTCATATCAAACTCGCGAGCCATATTAACACTTTCAACAGTTTCCGTTAATGTGCCGATTTGGTTTACCTTTATTAAAACTGTATTTATCGCATTTCTTTCATGCGCCTCTCGAATAATTTTTTTGTTCGTAACTGTTAGATCGTCTCCGACTATCGCAACTTTCTTTCCAATTCTTTTATTGCATTTTTCCCAGCCGTCCCAATCAAACTCGCTCATTGGATCCTCAATAACCTCCATATGAAATTCATCGATCCACGACCTATACATTTCCAGCAGATCATCACTGCTGTGTATGCTCTTGTCCAGCGCAAGATCATAAGTTTTATTTTCAGTATCATAGAATTCACTGGCCGCCGCGTCAATGCCTGTTTTTATTTCCCTACCTAATTCATAATTACTTTTATTTATTGCGCCAATAATCATTTGCAATGCCTCTTGGTTTGTTTCCAGTCTAGGTGCAAATCCTCCTTCGTCACCAATGGCCACTCTGTATCCTTTTTCTTTTAAGTCTTCCTTTAAAATGTGGTAGATCTCCGATCCGGCTTGAAAACGCTTTTCAAATGTATCAATTCCAACAGGCAAGATCATATATTCCTGAATATCCAGCCCGCTATCCGAATGAGCTCCGCCATTTATAACATTAAATCCCGGAATAGGAAATGAAATATTACGATCAAGTGAAAATGTATCAACAATGTGCTTCCAAAGGGGTACATTTTTCTTTATTGCCGCGGCACGGGCTACAGCCAGAGAAACAGAAAGAATCGCATTAGCTCCCAATCTTTCTTTGTTTTCAGTCCCGTCAAGCTGGAGCATAATTTTATCAATTTTCATCTGATCTTCGGCGTTTTTATCCGTTAAAGCGGGACTGATCACACTGTCCACATTTTGGCATGCTTTAAGAACGCCTTTTCCACCGAAACGGTCTTGGTCTCCGTCACGAATTTCCTGGGCTTCTTTTGTTCCGGTTGAAGCTCCCGACGGCACAGCCGCTTTTGCTTTTATGCCGCTTTCAAGAACAATAGTTGTTTCAATAGTTGGATTTCCCCTGGAATCAAGAATCTCATGAGCCTTGATATTTTTTATTTTCACTTATCTTGCTTTATTTACTTAAGTTTTTTAGCTACACCGGAAAAGAAATCAGCTTAGGAATAGTTCTATTATACGTTTCCATTGACGTTTCTGCAAGTTATAGTACAATTGGAAACATACTGTGATATTTAAATTTTGAATTTTACTCGGGTGCATAGCTCCCGCCAATACGGCGGGCGGGCTTTCCAATGCGGCGGGCGGGCAGTTTCCAACTTCGCGTGATCATTGTTACCTGAGTCTGTATATTACAATTTGATGTTTAAATTTTGAATTTTACTCGGGTGCATAGCTCCCGCCAATACGGCGGACAGGCAGTTTCCAACTTCGCGTGATCATTATTACTTGATTCCGTACATTACACTGTGATATTTAAATTTTGAATTTTACTCGGGTGCATAGCTCAGTTGGTAGAGCAACAGCCTTTTAAGCTGAAGGTCGGGGGTTCGATTCCCTCTGCACCTACCAATAGGACTGTTTCCAAGCTAACTCCCTGCCTCATCCTGCCTCATCGGCAGACACGCGGCAGACGCGCTACCAAAAATTGTTCCCGCTTAGCGGGACTCACAGCTTTGAAAAAAATTATTACCTATGCTAATGCATA
>DAOUPS010000075.1 GCA_030626045.1 bacterium
CTGAAGATAACGCACGTAAATTTATATCCGCTGCAGAAAAATATGGCTTCACTCCATGGAGGGATTATGTCATGCATGCTCCTTATTTCATTAATCTTGCCAGTAAAGACAGTAGAATATATTACCGATCGATCAATGTCCTTCGAAAAGAACTGGAAACAGCTTTGCTTATTAAAACGCCTTATGTCGTTATTCATATCGGAAGCTCAAAAGACATGGAAGGATCAGATATACAAAAACAGATCAACGAAAAAGTTCTTACTGCATTGAGAAAGATCCACGATGGTTACGATGGAAAGACAATGCTTCTGCTTGAAAATACCGCTGGAAGCGGAAATATCATTGGCGATACTTTTGAAGAAATCGGTTATTTTATCAAAAAAATGAAAGAGGAAAATGTCGAAATCGGCTTTTGTCTGGATACTTGCCATGGTTTTGCGGCAGGATATGATTTTAGAGATCCGCGAAAAGTAAGGAAAATATTCACAGAGATCAATAAAGAGATCGGCCTTGATAATTTGAAATGCGTGCATTTCAATGATTCACAGGCAGAATTTGATTCGCATATCGATCGCCATGAACATATTGGCAAAGGAAAGATTGGCGCTAAGGGGTTAGAAGAAGTTATCTGCTTGGTAAAGAATTATAATATGAATCTCATTATTGAAACAGGACATGATAAAGTAAAAGAAGATATGGCTATGGCAAGAAAAATGAGAGATCTGGCAAGCTAGTGGGAAATTAATCAATTCAATGGGACTATTTCATTAAAGTAACCGATAAAAATATGAAGCTTCGCGAGCTTGAACAAGAAATGCTTGTCTGCGCAAAATGCCCTCTTGCGAAAGGACGAATTAATGTCGTCCCTGGAGAAGGATCGCCGAAAGCGGATATTTTGCTTATCGGAGAAGGGCCTGGGAAAAATGAGGATGAACAGGGACGCCCATTTGTCGGCGCGGCAGGAAAATTTCTTACTGAATTGATCGAGTCGATTGAAATGACACGTGATGACGTATATATCGCCAATGTAGTTAAATGCCGGCCGCCCAATAATCGCGACCCTCTTCCGGATGAAGTGGAAACGTGCTGGCCATGGCTCCAACAGCAAATAGAATTGATAAAACCGAAAGTAATCGTTCTGATGGGCCGCCATAGCTTGGCTCGTTTTATTCCATCGGCTAAGATCTCCCAAGACCATGGAAGAGTGTTGCGAAAAGAATTTCCTCCGCTCGGCAAAGTAATCTTTTTCCCATGCTATCACCCGGCAGCGGCATTATACAACGGAAGTTTGCGAGAAATACTACTAAAAGATTTTAAAAAAATACCGAGAATCATTGAGTTGATCGAATCAGGAAAGCTTGAAAAAATAAGCACAGAAAATAGTGTTTCGGAAAACCCGCTGAAAGAAACAGAGAAGCAGGGCACGCTCTTTTAATATTGACCGGTTTAATAATAGTTGATACCCTTTGTAGATGAAGATAATGGTCCGATGGCCGAGTGGTTAGGCAAGGGACTGCAAATCCCTGTACAGCGGTTCAACTCCGCTTCGGACCTCAAAAGACTGTTTTTGGAGCCTGGGTGGTGGAATTGGCATACACGAGAGACTTAAAATCTCTTGGAACATTGTTCCTTGCGGGTTCGAGTCCCGCCCTAGGCACAAATCATATCATCTTTTGTGGCTACTTCCGTGCAGATACAATTATGTCAAAAGTCCGCCATGTTATTCAACATGGTGTTTTGCTGTGTGGCAAAACAAGTCCCGCTCTGGGTACATATAATTTTATCTTAAAAAGAGCAAAGCTTTCCTAAAGGGGTTGTTCCTATGACTTTTGCAATTTATCAAAATAATAAAAGTCCCTTGAAAACGGGACTTTTATGTTGATCTTTTGTATTCTATAATTATAAATATTCCTTCATTTTGCCAATAATTTCATCGAGAGTAAAATTCGATTTAATCAAATAGTCATTAGCTCCAAGATCAATTGCGCGGTCAATATCTTCTTGGCCGTCGAGATTTGAAAGAATAATTATCGGTATGCCGCTAATCGACTCATCAGTTTGAGTTCTAACTTTCTCTAAAACTTCAAATCCGCTAATGATCGGAAGAACCAGATCAAGCAGTATAATGCTAGGTTTGATGGAATTGATCTTTTCCATTGCTTCTTTTCCGTCTATCGCCGTTTCAACCCTGTACTCAAGTACCGTCAATTTTTTTGAACATAGATCCCTTAAAAATGGTTCGTCCTCAACAATAAGCACCGTTTTTTTATTTTTGTTTATTGGCATCGTCTTTAAAAATAATAGTTATGAATAGTTTCCGCCTAATTTGGCTTTTTAATAATAACCGCCAGCATTATTTATATTTCTCTTAAATCTCTCATCATTTGCCCCATTCCGTCTTTTTCACTTTAGCATTATACCAACTCCAAATCGCCCGGTAACTTTTTCTTTTCGAACAGAATAAAATAGATCGGTGGAGCAGGCAGTACATATTTGAGAAACTTCAATATTTGCGTGCGGCACTCCGGATCTTTCAAGCTGTAGTTGATTGGCTTTCCATAGGTCAACAATGCTTTTGCCGTTTTTTCTTTCCTGAATAACTCTATCGTTTTCAGAATAGACCTTCTTGAACTTTTCTATAATATCATCTTCGACTTCAAAACAGCACGGACCAATTGACGGGCCAATTCCCGCAATAATATTAGAAGGATCACAGTGATATCGTGAGATCATCAAATGAACGGTTTTCTTGGCTATTTCCTTTACTGTGCCTTTCCAGCCGGCATGAACAACGGCAATTACTTTTCTTTGTTTATCCAGTAGTAAAACGGGAACACAATCAGCTATGAGCGTCAAAAGATAAATATTTTTCTGGGCGGTAACCAGCGCATCAGTGTCATCAAAAACAGTTTCATTTTCACCTTCTTTACTACTGATCGTTTCTGCATCATCTTTTAAAATATCCATGATGTGGCCACTATGCGTTTGATTCATATATACGCATGCTTCACCGCGCACACCGAGAAGAGAGCTGAGCATTTTCCTGTTTTTTCTTACTAATACCGCGTCATCGTTGACATGCAAGGCAAGATTAAGCGAGCGATAAGATACTTTACTGAAACCCCCTTTCCGCGTTGCGATAAAATGATCTATAATATCATTGTATTTTAGCAGATTGTCAAAGAGGAAAATTTCACTATTTTTAATATTCTTGCGTGTCATCGATTCGCTCGTGTAATGCTATAAGACAGTTTTATCATGTTAACACCAGTATAGCACTGTATGTTACATTCAAAAAGACCCGGATGGTCCGGGTCTTTTTGATGAACTATTTTAAAATTTTTACTTCTCTATTATTGCAACAACATTTCGCTTGCCCCATTGCAAAGCCTCGATCCTGCTTTCAAACCATATATCAAAGTGATTTCCTTTGATCGCACCGCCCCTGTCTTCACAGACATACGTTCCCATGCTGTCAATGCGTATCTTTGTTCCGAAAGGATATTGTGGCGGGCACGCTATAGTACCTTTATGTACACGAGTACCGCTCGCTGTCACAAATGGGTTTCCCCAAGTTTGATCCGGGGTTGAGGAATATCCTGTAACAAGAATGGTCATTGTCTCTTTAGGCGGAGCATAGGCATCAAGGCGCGATTTGTAATGCATGAGTCGTTTTTCATTGTGCTCATCAACTTTCTTTTGTTCAATGGTAAGCACTTTAAACACGTCTTTCGATAATTTTTTTCTATCTTCGTTTTTTATCGCTACTTTTTCAATATCCCCTTTTGAAATTGTAACGATGCTGCTGTTGTTGTTTTTGTTTTGATGCGTTTGTGTATTTGTAAGATCGTTAGTTAATGCGATGGCAGGAAATGTGAATATAACCAGCGCAAATGATGCAGTGATTGAACGCATCAAGAAAATTAAGTATTATTCCCTGTTCGGGACCGCCTACCTGCCCATTTTGACAAAAATGGGAGTAATAAGCA
This sequence comes from bacterium, assembly GCA_030626045.1. Classification (GTDB taxonomy): domain Bacteria; phylum Patescibacteriota; class Minisyncoccia; order Moranbacterales; family DUUL01; genus DAOUPS01. Next base: position 3,990 of record DAOUPS010000075.1, read on the forward strand.
GATTTACCGGCACAAAAGTGAAAATTGCAAGGTGCCAATAAAAATTAACCATAATTCAGGTTAACTTGCGACTATAGCATGTCTTGCTATTTATGTCAAGCCCAATTCGGTAAATCTACTCTTAATATTTTCATCTAAAACCATTAAAAAAGCGGTGAGTTAATGTTTCTTAACTTCACCGCTTATTTAGTTTTCTTTAACGCAGGCTGTTCGTTTTTCGCGAACAGCCTACAATAATTTATTCTTTCCCATCCGCTTTGCGGAGAATTTCCGCGTGTTCCGGATTTTCTTGGAGAAATTTTTGCCGAGCTTTTTGCTCGGCTTGTTTTTGTTTTCTTTGACTTAAAATAATTAAGAACAAGCAGACAAGTGTGAAGAGAAAAAGTAAGCTACCAACAAATTGCCAAGAAGTAGAAACATATTCTAGGTGTCCTGTACCCACGAAAATTAGAAAGCCAGCTATTACTACAAAGGGGATAAAGATGCCTCCTAATATTCCCAGACTCTCTCTCCACTCGCCAACTTTACTTTTTAGATATTCTTTTCGCGCTTGCTTGGCTTCCTCCAATTTCGTCTCGCAAACTTTTCTCCCGATCGGCTCCATCTCCCCGCATTCGGGACATTTTTCTTTGAGTTGATTGCCGCATTCGCCGCAGAAATTA